>DKBE01000012.1 GCA_002451085.1 Proteobacteria bacterium UBA6908
GTCTTACTGAAATGAATTGGCTATACGACGCAGAATATATGCCCCAGATTTCAGCCTGTGTGATCCGGGGCATCACTTTTCAGTTTTGAAGCTGAATGCCTTTTTTACACAATTCGAAGATCCCCCGGGGCGACAAAGACGCGCCACTTGGCCGCGTGCGCCTGGCACTATTCCTACAGTCGTTCGTTCCAGTGAAACTTATGTAACAGGCGATGCAGTATTGGTGTGAAAATGAGTGCAGCCGTGACAATGAATACCAACCCGGCGTACAGGGCGTAGAGGCCCGCAAATATTTTTCCGCCAGCGGTGTGCGGTGCGTCCACAGGCCCCATGCCACCAAGAAGCATAGCGGCATTGAGGAATGCATCGCGCCACGGTAATTGTTCAAAGTAAGAGTAACCAGACATACCTATCCCGAGCGACCCGAGCAAGATGCCCGCAGCCAGCGTGAGGTGCTTCACCAGTCGCCTGGCAAAGTTCAACCGCGCAAGCGGTGGCTGGTGCTTAGATTCGTACATGTTTCACAACCGTTGCCTATCTTCGGCATTTAAATGTTACAACCTCTGATGGCCGGTACAGCCCCACGTGCCCGATTCAATGTTGGTATTCACCAACGATCCTTAAAGGAACGCATACACAGTAACGAACCCTGCTAATACCAACAGAGTGAGGGATATAAAAAAGAGCAAGTCGATGGTGTTCGTCCAGTATCTCACTTTTTCCGTGTCCACGCGCCGGAGCGCAAAGAATGAGAGATAGCACACGATGACGAAACCAAGTGAGGCAAAGAGAAACATATCATCGGCAACACTTTCGATTTTTGTGTTGGAGATCTTAAGGTTCACGATACCCACCAGTGCCAGACTGAGACCTGCCAACGTGCCGCTCGTTGACAGGAGCGATAACAGGAGCCTGCGAAGATCACTTTTTTCTAGAACATTTTTCAGCATGGGTCGGCTTCAGCTAATATACGGACGATATTGGCAGCACATCCTTACTCGCATTGTCGATAGTCTCCACAATGCGGCCAATTATTGCCACTTTGATTTTCTAGCCTGATTCGAGCCGCATTGTCGACGAATGATTCTACAATTTGGGCGGCAACTGGTCAGGCAGAGAACCTTGGATAAAGCGTAATGGTGTAAAGTGTGAATTCTGAAAGGATATCTCTAGATCGCTTCAGGCCACACAGCCTTTTTCGCATAGGCATATTCAGACCGACACCGTTGGCAGGATTCAGATTGAACCGCCCATTTTTTTGGATATGTAAGTAATTGGATCACCATGACGCAAAACCGTCCGGACGCCCTGCTGTTGATCACCTCCACCTGCCCGCACTGTCCGGGCATGCTCCAGTCCCTGAGTGAACTCGTCAAACAGGGAGTAATCGGACGGCTGGAGGCAGTGAATATCATGGTTCACCCCGAAGTCGCCCAGGAACTGGGCGTGCGTTCGGTGCCATGGCTGAAGCTCGGGGAGTTCGAGCTGGACGGTCTACATACTCCAGCGGAACTGCGTCAATGGGCGGATCGTGCCGGCAGCACGGCCGGCCTCAGCGAATACTTCCATGAATTGCTCAAGGCGGGTCAGCTGGACAAGGCGAGCCGCATCGCGGCACGCGGCGGACCCGCGTTGCAGGCGCTGCTGCAATTGCTCGGCGACCCCGATACCGAACTGACCGCACGCATTGGAGTAAATGCCGTCATCGAAGGACTGGAAGGTGATCCGGTGCTGGCGGAATCCGTTAAACCGCTAACCGCACTGACCCAGCATGCCGATGCCCATGTGCGTGGCGATGCAGCCCACCTGCTCTCCTATACCCATCTTCCCGAAGTAAAACCGCTGCTCACCGGCATGCTGCAGGACAGCAACGCCGACGTGCGTGAGATTGCGCGCGAAGGCCTGGAACGACTCGGGCATTGACGCGCAAGACCGTCAACACCGGCTGCATCGCCTGTCTGGACCGAAGTCTCAGAAAAGATCGAGCTGCGGAGCCAGGCGCGGCGGAGTGAACAGTGCGGCATCCAGTTCCGGAAACTCGCCGAATCCGAGCCTGCGTTCGGCCATGGCAAAGCGCTTGGCCAGCAATCCCGCGTAATCACCGGTGCCACGCATGCGCGCGCCGAACCGGCTGTCGTACTCTTTACCTCCGCGCATGTCGCGCAGACGATTCATCACATGCGTGGCCTTGTTCGGGTGGTGCGCTTCCAGCCAGGCCGTGAACAGCTGCTTGAGTTCGTGCGGCAGACGCAACAGCACATAGCCCGCTGCGCGTGCGCCGGCGGCGCGTGCAACCTCCAGGATGGATTCCATCTCGCCATCGGTCAACACCGGAATGACCGGTGCAACCAACACGCTCACCGGCACGCCGGCACTGCTGAGGTTGTGAATAACGTCCAGCCGCCGTTGTGGAGCCGCGGCGCGCGGTTCCATGACCCGTGCCAGCTGGCGATCGAGCGTCGTGATCGATACAGCCACCGACACCAGATTCAAACGTGCGGCTTCCTGCAGTAAATCGAGGTCGCGCTCGATCAGCGAAGACTTGGTGACAATACTGAACGGGTGCCGGCATTCGAGCAGCACTTCAAGTATCCGGCGGGTAATCCGCAGCTTGCGTTCCACCGGTTGCCAGGCGTCGGTGTTGATGCCGACCGCGATTGGCGCCGGCCGGTAACTGCGTGCCGCCAGTTCGTGTTTCAGGCGTTCCGGCGCATCCGGCTTGTAGAACAAGCGGCTTTCGAAATCGAGTCCGGGCGACAGGCCGAGCCAGGCATGTGACGGGCGGGCGAAACAGTAAACACAACCATGTTCGCAACCACGATAGGGATTGATGGAACGGTCGAAGCCAACATCCGGTGAATCGTTGTAGGCAATCACCGTGCGACTGCTGTCGACGGTCAGCGTGGTGGGCAGCGGTTCGAGCGGCGCATCCAGGTTCCCCCAGCCGTCGTCGTTCACTTCGCGGGTCGTGCTGCTGTATCGGTTATCGGGACTGAACGTGGCGCCGCGTCCGCGGTGCAATCGATCAGGGCGGTCCATAACGGGTGTCGGGTCCGAACCGCTGTACCCGGGCCGGAACCAATCCGGTCCGGGTACACGGAATTATCGTTTCGGGAAAACCTGCTTGAAAAATGCCTTCATCTCTGCCCACGATTTCTGATCGGCCTCGGCGTTATAGGCCAGCGCCGGAAGATTGAACTTCTTGCTGTTGTCATCGGCTTCCTTGCTTGTGAATCCGTGGCGAGCGCCCGGATAGGCGATCAGGCGGTAGTCCACCTTGGCGGCATCCATTTCCTTCTTGAATCCTTCGACCTGGGCGGCCGGCACAAACGGATCATCCGCACCGGTCAGCACCAGCACCCGCGCCTTCACCTGACCGGCCTTGGCCGGCTGCTCGGTGGTGAGGTTGCCATGGAAACTCACAACCCCTTTCAGGTCGTTCCCCAGGCGCGCCATTTCCAGCACAATGGCGCCGCCGAAACAGTAACCGATGGCGCCGATGTTATTCGGGTCTACGCTCGGGTGTTTCTTCAATTCGGCCACTGCCGCATCGAAGCGCTGCTTGGCTACGGCCAGATTCTTGCGCACCTCGCTGGAGAACTTTCCGGCATCGCTAGGGTGATGCGCCTGGTGTCCGTCACCGTACATGTCCAGCGCCAGCGCGGTGTAGCCAAGTTCCGCCAACATGCGGGCACGTTGCCGGGCATATTCATTGTGGCCCCACCATTCGTGCACCACGATGATGCCGGGGCGCTTGCCCTTGATTGCCGTGTCATGCGCCAGATAGCCCTTGAGCACGGTCGTGCCGGCCTTGTATTGAACCTCTTCGCCCTTTACGGCGGCCTGCAATGCCGGCGACAACCCCAACATGAACAACGCAATCATAACCAGGCGCTTCATTTTTCAAACCTCCATGGATGAATATATTTGTGGTGAGCCACTCTATCAGGACCCTTGTCCGGCAACGCTTCCGGAGACTCTCACTCCAGCGGCAGCGCACCGGTCGTCTGGCGATCATAAACCAGTGCCGCTGATTCGCGGCGTGCTTCGGCACTCAATATATGTTCTCGCGACTCCCCGGGGCGGATCAAGTGAACAATGGAAAGGCCCTGCAACAGAAGGTAATCACTGATCAGTGAACGGTGGCAATGCTCCGGTTCGCGCTCGGCACACAGAATGGCCGTTGGCGCACGCGTCGCCATGGTCAGTAGCTGGAACGCGCCTTTCCGGAAGGAATCGGTATCCATGTAATCGGCAAAGCCGCGCCGACCATCGTCCAGGGCCGTGTGCGGGGAATCCGGCCGACCCGTGCGCAGACCGCCGAGCTGGCGTCCGGCCCAGTGATAGGTGATATCGGCACGAGTGCAGGTATCGCGCAATGATTCCTCATTGAACTGCGGGTTGTGGCGCGAACGCGGCTCGGCGCGCACGTCCACCAGCACCTTGATCCCGGCTTCCTTCAAAAGCGCCACGAGTTCATCAAGCGGACGGTTGCTGTGCCCGATCGTATACAGCGTGGTCGTCTGCATGGTCAGGCCGGGCACACCACACCAGTGCCGCCGTGCCCGCAGTAGCCGCGCGGATTCTTGGCCAGGTATTGCTGGTGGTAGTCCTCGGCGAAATAAAACTCGGGCGCCTCCACGATCTCGGTGGTGATGGCCGGAAATCCGACCTGCGTGAGTGCCTCGTTATAACGAGCCTGGGAAGTGAGCGCCGTTTCGCGCTGAATCGATGAATAGGTATAGATCCCCGACCGGTACTGGGTGCCGACGTCGTTGCCCTGGCGCATGCCCTGGGTTGGATCGTGAGCTTCCCAGAATGTCTTGAGCAACTGTGCATAGCTCACCTGTTTGGGATCAAATACCACGAGCACCACTTCGTTGTGCCCGGTCATGCCACTGCACACTTCCTCGTAGGTCGGGTTGGGTGTGTAACCGCCGGCATACCCCACGGCCGTGATGTACACCCCGGGAATCTGCCAGAAGCTTTTTTCAGCGCCCCAGAAACAGCCCAGCCCAAACAGCGCACGCTCCAGCCCCGCCGGATAGGGCGGGGCCAGGGGATGACCATTGACGAAGTGCTTTTCCGGTATCGGCATCTTGGCGCTACGCCCCGGGAGCGCTTCTCCGGCCGATGGCAATTTGAGCTTCTTTAGAAATCCGTGCATGCGCTGTTCCTCGTTTTGACCAGTCTGCCGCAACTGTCGGGAGACCTCTACGGCCTATTATGTATCATATATGTATAATATAAATTTTAACTTTGAATTAGTAATGCAAAAATAAATAACATATTGATGTAATACATATTTCAGTAATGTTTTTGAATAATTAACCTGATATAGTTGACTTTCTGTATCAGTATTGTATATGTTATGTACAAGTCTTGTACAGGAGCAAACCAGATATGACCGCCATCACCCTTTCGTCACTCATTCTGGCCATCGCCGCTACGGTGCTGGCGCTTTACATAGGCGGCACCGATCAGCCGCAACGGGCGCCACTACGCAGAAAGGCTCGGCGAATCCGCTGATCCCACAATCGAATCAAAATCAAGAAACACGTCCATGACGCCAGCTGACAACACGCTCCGCCAGCCCGCCACCCCCGAGCTGTACCCGATTCGCACGGTGGCCACGCTCACCGGGGTGAATCCGATCACCCTGCGTGCCTGGGAACGACGCTACGGACTGATCAAGCCGACGCGTACTGACAGCGGTCACCGCCTCTATACCCAGAACGATATCGACAACATCCACCGCATCGTGGCCCTGCTCGACAAGGGGGTATCCATCAGTCAGGTTCGGAATGCCCTGAGCGCTCCGGCGGCCGGCCCGAACAGTGGCGAAGAAACAGGACCGTGGATCAACTACCGGACCCAGATGATCACGGCGATCACCCAGTTCGACGAGGAACGACTGGAAGATCTGTATAACGAGATGCTCGCCATCTATCCGGCGGATCTCATGACCCGCAAGGTACTGTTGCCGTTGCTGGTGGAACTCGGCACCCGCTGGGAAACAGCCGAAGGCAGCGTGGCGGAAGAACACTTCTTCGGCGTGTACCTGCGCAACAAGCTGGGCGCCCGATTTCATCACCGCCACCGCCATGCCACCGGACCGAAAATCCTCGCCGCCTGCCTGCCGGGCGAGCAACACGAGATTGGTCTATTACTGTTTGCCCTGGCCGCCAATGACGCCGGATTCCGACTGATACTGCTTGGCGGCGACATGCCGCTCGCCGACCTGCCGCACGCTGCACGCCGTTCACAGTGCGATGCCATTGTGCTGTCCGGCTCAATAGAACCGAAGCCATCGCTCCTGATGGAAGCGCTGCCGCAACTGGTGGCAGCAATTGATGTTCCAGTATTTGTCGGCGGACTGACCTCGATCCGCCACCGCGATGCCATCAATGCCGCCGCTGCCCAGGCACTGGGCAACGATCTCCATGCCGGCCTGAAACGTATCGGCGAAGTCCTCTCCGACAATCCCCCAACTCCATAAATCATCCAGGAGACTACTCATGGCCCATGCCACCAACCTTGCCATCAACTGGACCGAACAGGGGCTGATACCGGACAGCATCATCCGCACCGGCATCCGCCGGCTGCTGAAGCAGCGCCTGGCAGAAATTCACAGCGACGATGCCGAGGCCGCTGCTGATTTGACGGAGCGTTTTGTGGCTCAGATGAATTCCGCCCCGCTGGCGCTGGTGCCGGAAAAAGCCAACGAACAGCACTACGAGGTGCCAGCGGCGTTCTTCGCCCTGGCGCTCGGCCAGCACCGCAAATACAGCTCCTGTTACTGGCGGGACGGCACGACCCGGCTCGAGGATGCTGAAGACGCCGGACTGGCGATCACCTGTGAACATGCCGGGTTGCGCAACGGCCAGGATATCCTGGAGCTCGGCTGCGGCTGGGGCTCGCTCACCCTGTGGATGGCCGCTCACTACCCGGACAGCCGCATCACTGGTGTCTCCAATTCGAATTCGCAGCGACGCTACATCCTTGCCGAGGCGGCCCGCCGCGGCCTGGCCAATATCAACATCATCACCACTGACATGAACGACTTTAGCACCGAATTGCACTTTGACCGGATCGTGTCNNCGAGCACATGCGCAACTGGCGCGAACTGTTTGGACGGGTGCATGACTGGCTGAAGCCGGGTGGGCGGTTCTTCATGCACGTGTTCGTGCATCGCTCGACCCCTTACGCCTTCGAAGTCCGTGACCCCAGTGACTGGATGAGCCAGCACTTCTTTTCCGGCGGGATGATGCCGAGCGATGACCTGGCCGTGCGATTTCAGGAAAAACTGGGTCTCCTGCAGCGCTGGCGCTGGGACGGAACGCACTATGAGAAAACCGCCAATGCCTGGCTCGACAACATCGATCAACAACGCGAGGCGGTGATGCCGATCCTGGCCTCAACCTATGGTGAGGCGAACGCAGAGCAGTGGTTCGTGCGCTGGCGCCTGTTCTTCATGGCCTGTGCCGAATTGTTCGGCTACAACCGCGGGCAGGAGTGGTGGGTCAGTCACTACCTGTTCGAACGCCCGCAGCAGTAACGAGGAGCGAGAGACATGCCCGCGATCATCAACTTCGCCCTGTTCCAGTTCGGCTGGTTCGCCTGCGTGCTCGGTGCGGCCTGGGCCCTGCCCTGGGCCGGCACCGGGATTGCGCTGGCAATTGTTACCGGCCACTTGCTCGTCGCCAGTCAACCGCGGGCTGAATTAAAGCTGCTGGTCATCGCTGCCGGCATCGGCCTCGTCTTCGACAGTGCACTGGCGATGCTGGGCTGGATCGCCTTTCCAACCGGCGTGCTGGTGGCTGGCCTGGCTCCGCACTGGATGGTGGCCCTGTGGTTACTGTTTGCCACCACCCTCAACGTCAGCCTTGGCTGGCTGAAGCGCTATCCGCTGCTGAGTGTGTTGTTCGGCGCGGTTGGCGGGCCGCTGGCCTATTACGGCGGCAGCAAACTCGGTGCCCTGGATTTCGTTGAGATGACGCCGGCATTGATCGCGCTGGCGATCGGCTGGGCGGTCATCACCCCACTGCTCGTGCAGCTGGCCAAACGGTTTGACGGGTTTGTGCGGCCGCTGGATAACGAACTGCTTTCGGAGGCCGGTCATGGTTGAGTTCACCGCGCTGATTGCCGCACTCGCGGCCACGCTGCTGCTGGCTGTCGGCGGCTGGCTGTTGAGCCTGACCAGGCGCGATGTCAGCATCGTTGACAGCCTGTGGTCGCTGTTTTTCCTGCTAGGTGTCCTGGTTTATGCCGCCAACACCACCGCCGGTCCCCGCACCGTACTGATTATCTCGCTGATAACGGTGTGGGCCGCGCGCCTCGCCGGCTATCTCACCTGGCGCAACTGGGGCGAACCCGAGGACCGCCGTTACCAGGCGATTCGCGAGCGTAACCAGCCGGGGTTCGCCTGGAAAAGCCTGTACCTGATCTTCGGGTTGCAGGCGGTGCTGGCTTGGCTCATTGCCATGCCATTGTTCGCCGGGATCAGCGCTACAGCAGCGCTGACGGCGCTCGACTATTTCGGGGTCGCGCTTTGGGTGTTCGGTTTCGGCTTTGAAACCATCGGCGACTGGCAGCTGGCGCGCTTCAAGGCCAACCCGGCCAACCGTGGCCGGGTCCTGGACTCGGGACTGTGGCGCTACACCCGCCATCCCAACTATTTCGGCGAAGCAACGATATGGTGGGGCTTCTACCTGATCGCTCTTGCCGCCGGCGGCTGGTGGACCCTGTTCGCACCGCTGCTGATGACCGTCCTGCTGCTCAAGGTTTCGGGTGTCACGCTGCTCGAACAGGATATTCATGAACGACGCCCGACTTACCGTGACTACATCGCACGCACCAATGCCTTCATTCCCGGGCGCCGCAAGGAGGCTGCATGATTCGTTCCTTAATAATGATGCTGGCGCTCTTTCCCAGCCTGACCCTGGCCAATACCGACCAGGAATGGCGCTTCCGCGTATTGCTCGACGGCCAGGATGTTGGCACCCACACCTACCGGCTGGAAAGCCGCGATGGCGAGCGGCGTGTGCAAAGCGATGCGCAGTTCAATGTCAGATTCCTGTTCATCGATGCCTATACCTACATCCACCAGGCCCGCGAGCGCTGGCACGGTGACTGCCTGAAAGCTATCGAGTCGAGCACCGACGACAACGGCGAGAAATCATCCGTGCGCGGTGCCCGGAATGGTGCGAGTTTCGAACTGGCCGCGGCCGGGAACCATTCCGAACTGCCGGGCTGCGTGATGAGCTTTGCCTACTGGAACCCGGCCATGCTCAAGCAGGGACGCCTGCTCAATGCCCAGACCGGCGAACTGCTGGACGTGCGCGTCGAGCCGCTCGGTGTGGAAACGGTAAGCGTGCGCGGCCAGCCGATGGCTGCACGCCGCTATGCCCTGCATGCCCCGAAATTCCGGATCGATGTCTGGTATGCCGCCGATCGCCAGTGGGTACAGCTCGAGTCAACGACAGAGAGCGGCCGCAAGCTGCGCTACCTCATCCAGTAACAGGATTGACGACCAGGGAGCCACGACATGAAATTCACCCCGACCGCCCTGCTGTTCAGCTTGTTGTCACTGGCCGGTTGCCAGACCACTTCGCACCCGCCGATTGCGCTGGTCCCGAAGGTCGACCTGCCGCGCTTCATGGGCGACTGGTATGTGATTGCCAACATCCCGACGTTCATCGAAAAAGGCGCGCACAATGCCGTGGAGTCCTACAAACTCGATGACGACGGCACGATCGACACCACCTTCACCTATCGTGCCGATGGTTTCGACGGGCCGCAGAAACGCTACAACCCGCGGGGCTTCGTGCTCGACCGCACCTCGAATGCGGTGTGGGGCATGCGCTTTATCTGGCCGATCAAGGCCGACTACCGCATCGTCTGGCTGACGCCCGACTATTCCCAGACCGTAATCGGTCGCGAGGCGCGCGATTACGTCTGGATCATGGCGCGCACGCCGGCGATCCCCGATGCCGATTACCAGCGGATCATCCAGTTCCTGAAGGAACAGGGTTACGACGTGAGCCGGATCCAGAAAGTGCCGCAGCGCTGGCCGACACCGGCCGTCGGTCGCCAGGATTGACCCCATGACCGTTACAACTTCTCCGACCGGCCTGCCCCGCAACCTGCGCACCCGGGTACGTAGTACGTTGCTGGCCTGGTTTGACAACACGGCTGTGGATTCGGATCCGGTGGCCAGCCGGCACATCGATTGGCTGCGCGTTGTGCCATTTCTTGCCCTGCACCTCGGCGTCCTCGCTGTGATCTGGGTCGGCTGGAGCTGGACCGCGGTACTCCTGGCGGCCGGAATGTACGCGTTGCGGATGTTCGCCATCACCGGCTTTTACCACCGTTACTTCTCGCACAAGGCGTTCCGCACTTCACGCCTCCTGCAATTCGCATTCGCCGTGCTCGGCGCCACGGCCGTGCAGCGCGGTCCGTTGTGGTGGGCCTCACACCATCGCCATCACCATGCCCATGCCGATGATGAGCACGATGCTCACTCGCCGCATCGCCATGGCTTCCTCTGGGCCCATACCGGCTGGTTCATGGCCCGGGAAAATTTTTCCACCCGCATGGAGCGGGTCAAGGATTTCTCTGCGTATCCGGAACTGCGCTTCCTCGATCGCTTTGACGCGCTGGTACCACTGGCCTTCTCCGGCCTGCTTTTCGGGATCGGTGAATGGCTGGCGCACGACCACCCGGCACTGGGCACCAACGGCCCGCAGCTGCTGGTGTGGGGGTTTTTCATCTCTACCGTAGTGCTGTACCACGCCACCTTCACTGTGAATTCGCTGGCCCACACCCTCGGACGCCGTCGCTACGCCACCCGCGACTCCTCGCGCAACAACTGGTGGCTGGCACTGTTGACCTTTGGCGAAGGCTGGCACAACAACCACCACCACTTCCCGGGCTCGGCGCGTCAGGGCTTCTACTGGTGGGAAATCGACCTGACCTATTACGGGCTGCGGCTGCTGGCGGCGCTCGGACTTATCTGGGACCTGCGGCCGGTACCGGCCGCAGTTCGTCTAGCACGGAGGATCACATGAGAATCGCCATCATCGGGACCGGCATTGCCGGCAACGTCGCCGCCTGGCACCTGAACCGCGAGCACGACATCACGGTGTTTGAAGCCGGCGCCCACATCGGCGGCCACACCCACACCCACAAAGTCGAACAGGCTGGACAGCCCTACAACGTTGACACCGGTTTCATCGTGTTCAACGACTGGACCTACCCGAACTTTATCCAGTTGCTGGAGCAGCTGGGCGTGGCTTCGCAACCGAGCGCCATGAGTTTTTCGGTGCGGGCCGAACCCTCCGGACTTGAATACAACGGCACATCGCTCAATACCCTGTTCGCACAGCGCCGCAACCTGCTGCGGCCGTCGTTCTGGCGCATGATTCGCGACATCCTGCGGTTCAATCGCGAGGCGCCGGCATTGCTGTCCGGGTCGGGTAATGACCTGAATCTCGGCGATTACCTGGCACAACAGCGCTACTCACGCGAGTTTGTCGACCACTACATCATTCCCATGGGCGCGGCCATCTGGTCAACCGATCCGGTCACCATGCAACGGTTCCCGGCGCGCTTCTTTGTGCGCTTCTTTCACAACCACGGCATGCTGTCGGTCGACCGGCGCCCGCAATGGCGGGTGATTCGTGGCGGCTCGGCGCGCTATGTCGAGCGATTGACCGCTCCATTCCGCGACCGGATCCGTCTCAATACACCGGTGGAGTGGATCCGGCGACTGCCCGACCGGGTGCTCGTCAAGGCCCGCGGCCTCGAGACCGAGCACTTCGATGCCGTGTTCATGGCCTGTCACAGTGACCAGGCACTGCGACTGCTGGCCGATCCGAGTCCACTCGAACAGGAAGTGCTTGGTGCCATCCCCTATCAGGAAAACGAGGCCGTGCTGCACACCGATACGCGGATGCTGCCGCGCTCGCACCGGGCCTGGGCCGCGTGGAACTATCACGTACTGCCGGAGGCGCGCGAGCGCGTGGCCCTGACCTACAACATGAACATTCTGCAATCACTGGAGGCGCCGACACCGTTCCTGGTGACACTCAATCACAGTGAGGCGATTGATCCGGCCAAAGTCATCAGGCGTGTCAGCTACCAGCACCCGCTGTTCACGCCGACCGGTGTGGCTGCGCAGGTGCGCCAGCCGGACATCAACGGTCCGCTGCGAACCTTTTACTGCGGCGCCTACTGGCGCAACGGCTTTCANNCACCTTCGACTACCGACTGTTCATGGTGTACCTCGATCTCGCCGAGCTCGAGAGTGTATTCCGTGGCCGCTGGCTGTGGTCGACACGACATCCGGCGCCGGCCTGGCTGCGGCGCGCCGACTACCTTGGCGACCCGGACATCCCGCTCGACGAGGCGGTGCGCGACCGCGTCGAACAGGAAACCGGCGTGCGCCCGGGCGGTCCGATTCGCATGCTGACCCATCTGCGCTATTTCGGCTTGTGCTTCAATCCGGTGACCTTCTATTACTGCTACGATGCCGCGGACACACGGGTTGAAACCATCATCGCCGAGATTACCAATACCCCGTGGAACGAGCGCCACGCCTATGTGTTGACCGATGGCCTGAACGAGGGTCGCGGGGAGGTGAAGCGCTATCGTTTCGGCAAGGCATTCCACGTGTCGCCGTTCATGGACATGGCGATCGATTATGACTGGCGCTTCACGACGCCCACCGACTCGCTCCATGTGCACATGGAAGACCTGAAAGCAGGAACCAAACTGTTCGATGCCACCCTTACGCTGGAGCGACGCCCGATATCCGCCGCCAGCCTCGCGCATGCGCTGATCGCATTTCCACTCATGACGCTGAAGGTCGTGGGCGGCATCTACTGGCAGGCACTGCGCCTGTGGCTGAAGCGCGTACCCTTTCACAACCACCCGCAAGATTTTGCAAATCCCGGAGGCGCCAAACCGGCGAAGACCCGATGAACTCGACCACGCTCACCCATATAGATGAAAACCTGACGCCCAAGCCGCACTTTCTGGACGGCCTGGCGGCCCGGGCGGTGCGGACACGCCTGTCCGGGCTGCGCCACGGCCAGATCACACTCGTCGACGGCACCCGCCACGAACACTTTGGACAGCGCACCGAAACCTGTCCACTGAATGTGACTGTGCGTGTGCACGATCCACGCTTTTACAGCGAACTCGCCTTTGGCGGCTCGATCGGCGCCGGTGAGGCCTACATGCAGGAGTACTGGAGCGTCAACGACCTTACTGCACTTGTCCGCATTCTGTTGTGCAATCGCGAGCTGCTGGATGGAATGGAAACCGGACTGGCACGACTCACCGGACCTTTACAGAAGGCGCTGCACTGGCTGAACCGCAATACCCGCGAGGGATCGCGACGCAACATCGCTGCGCACTACGATCTGGGCAACGAGTTCTTCGCCCTGTTCCTCGACCCGACCATGATGTATTCCAGCGCCATCTTCGATCACCCGAAAATGACCCTGGAACAGGCACAGGTGGCACGCCTCGATCGCATTTGCCGAAAACTCGATTTGAAGCCGACCGATCACCTGCTGGAGATCGGCACTGGCTGGGGCGGTATGGCGATACACGCCGCACAGCACTACGGCTGCCGCGTGACCACCACCACCATCTCGCGCGAGCAGCACGCACTGGCGATCGAGCGTGTGCGCCAGGCCGGTCTCGCAGACCACGTCACCGTGCTGCTGGAGGACTACCGCGAACTGACCGGTCAGTACGACAAGCTGGTATCGATCGAGATGATCGAAGCAGTTGGCCACCAGTTCTACGACACCTATTTCGGCCAGTGCGGCCGGTTGCTGAAACCCGACGGCCTCATGCTGCTGCAGGCGATCACCATTGCCGACCAGCGCTATGAGGCGGCACGCAAATCGGTGGATTTCATACAGCGCCACATTTTCCCTGGCAGCACCATCCCGTCGGTCACGGCCATGTCGAGCAGCATCACACGGGCCAGCGACCTGCGATTGGTACATCTCGAAGACATCGGGCCGCATTACGCCACGACCCTGCGGATGTGGCGCGAGAATTTCTTCCGCAATCTGGAATCCATCCGCGCCCTTGGCTACCCGGAGAACTTCCTGCGCATGTGGGAGTTCTATCTGTGCTACTGCGAAGGAGGTTTCGAGGAGCGCGCAATCGGCGATGTGCACATGCTGCTGGCCAAACCTGGGAACCGGCGCATTTCGTTCGTGCCGCCGCTGACGGCATGAACACAATGGCCTCGGCCCTGATGTCATCCAATCATCTGGTTACACGCACGGTGCTGTACTTGTTGCTGCTGGCCGGACTGGCGGCCTGCCGGCATCCACAACCGGAGTCGGTGCCGCTCGTGACCGTTTCTTCGGTGGAGCTGGAACGCTATACCGGACGCTGGTATGAAATCGCCAAGATCCCAAACACTTTCCAGCGCCAGTGCGTCAGCGACACCACGGCAAATTATTTCCGTGTTGCAGACGGAACGATCACCGTCGTGAATCGCTGCCGCCTCCGCGATGGCCAGTTCGACGAAGCGCGCGCGGTCGCGCGCGTGACGGATCCCCGCAGCAACGCGAAGCTGGAAGTCAGCTTCTTCAGCCTGCTCGGCTGGAGACCGGTCTGGGGTGACTACTGGATACTGGCGCTCGGGTCTGACTATGAGTATGCCGTGGTCGGCGAACCCGGGCGCCGCTACGGCTGGATCCTGGCTCGTACCCCAGCGCTTCCGGCAGCGACCCGCGACACGATCAATCAGCGGCTGCACGATCTCGGGTATCGACCGGAATCCTTTGAGGATTCGCTCCATTCCGCTGGCCGCTGAACCCGTCGGGCGGAGCCAACCACACCATGACCACTGCGCTCGTCTGGTTCCGGCGTGACTTGCGGCTGACCGACAATGCCGCGCTGGGACATGCCCTCAAGACAGCAAACCGGATTGTGCCGGTTTACGTTTACGCACCGGAGGAAGACGGCGACTGGGCGCCTGGCGGCGCCAGTCGCTGGTGGCTGCATCACAGCCTGACCGCGTTATCCGAGTCGCTGGCCCAACGCGGCAGCCGGCTGGTGATCCGTCTTGGACCCAGTCTCGAAGCATTGCACCAACTGATCCGCGAAACCGGTGCAAGCTCTGTCTGCTTCAACCGACTCTACGAACCGGCCAGGTTGACGCACGATCGCGCCATCGAGCAGGCCCTGACGGCGCAAGGCGTTCACGTCTATGCCGGACACGGACACCTGTTGATTGAGCCGTGGGCCACTCAAAGCCAGAGCGGCTCACCGTACCGCGTGTATACCCCCTATGCACGATCGGCGCGCATGAGGCTGGTGGCGTCGTCGCCGCAACCGGCGCCACGGGCGCTGCCGCTCTCTCCTTCACGACTGATATCACTGCCTCTCCGGGAACTCGGCCTGCGGCCACGGATCCGGTGGGATGCTGCCTTTGACCGCCACTGGCAACCCGGCGAAACGGGCGCGCTTCGGCGGCTGCGGCAGCTGTCCGAGCGATTGCCGAATTATGCGCGTGACCGAGATCGACCGGCCACCGATGGCACCACGCACCTCTCCCCGCATCTGCACTTTGGCGAGGTGGCGCCCCAACAGGTGTGGCGGGCTGTCCAACAGGCCAAAGCCGAGGTGCGGACCGGCGTGTTGCATGGTGCAGATGTCCTGGAGCGAGAATTGCTATGGCGCGAATTTGCCCACCATGTGCTGCATCACTATCCGCAGACTCCCGATCGGCCGCTGGATAAACGTTTTGCGAAGTTTCCCTGGCGACGGTCAAAGACACTGCTGACGGCGTGGCAGCGTGGAGAAACCGGAATTCCGATTGTCGATGCTGGCATGCGTGAACTGTGGGAAACCGGATACATGCACAACCGCGTGCGCATGATTGTGGCGTCGTTTCTAGCCAAGCATGCGCGCCTGGACTGGCGCCAGGGTGCGCGCTGGTTCTGGGACACGCTGGTGGATGCCGATCTCGCCAACAACACACTGAATTGGCAGTGGGTGGCGGGTTGCGGAGCGGATGCCGCCCCATATTTTCGCATTTTCAATCCGGAGCTGCAGAGCCGCAAATTCGATCCGCAGGCCGAATATCTGCGGCGCTGGTTACCCGAGCTGGGCGGTCTGGCCATCAAGCAGATGCATGCACCGTGGCGGGCGACGACAAGCGACCTGCATGCAGCGGGTGTGAGGCTCGGGCACGACTATCCACAACCGATCGTGGAGCTGGCGAAAGGCCGCGCGGCGGCCTTGGAGGCATTTCAGGATTGGCGGTCGACGCTACACACTGCCTGAGTCGTGGAAATCCATATCGTCTGTAGTTAAATTAAATCTATGTCCTTTGATTGTTATGCCCAGCGCCTGCTCAACCCGTTTCGCGGGTCGATGCACGTGATCCGCTATGAAGCGGCGGAGGCCGTCACCGCCGATGGTGTGCAGTGGGACATCTATGTCACGGATGACGATCTGCTGAACGGGCTGGAACACACTGCCCACACCCAGGTGGGGGACATCCGCTACGGCAGCTGGTCTGCCGCCCACGGCCTGCGGCGCGGACCGCGCAATACCACCGAGGATTTCCGGCGACTGGAGGCGATGGGCGATATGCTCCTCGACCAGCTCACCCACCTGCACAGAAAACTGCCATTCCCGTTTCGCGATCACTTTGAGCTCTGGATGCTCGACGCCGAACATCAGCCCCTGGCGTTGCTGGACAGCGTGATCGACGAATCAGAAATGGCGCTCGACATCGGCGTCGCATGGCATGCCGGCTATGCCGCACACGACCGCTTCATCACGCCGGCTATGGACCGGATCGGTGGAAGCTCCGATTGCCCAGAAAACGCCGGTGATTACCTGACCCGGTATGTCAATGCCCGCGCCGGCCTGCGTCCGGCAGCGCAGTGGTTCCGGCGTACGAACAAAGGACACGGCACCGGTCTGGAAGGCGTAAGCCTGGCCCCGGGCCTGACAGGCCGTGAGCTGGCAGCGCAGACCTTCCCGGAGCTGTTGCTCGCCGACATCGGTCATGATGAAGCACATTGCCAGTTGCTCGATGACTTTCATGCCTGGCAGGCGGCCTGGCTGCTAACCTTGCCGTATCTTGCGCGACCAGTGCGACAGGCGCTTGAACGACAAGCCCGACGTCAGGCGTATGTAGTGGAAAACCAGTTCCGGCTCTATCCGGAAATGATCGATGCCGATTCGATCACCGCCGCGCGCGTCGAAGCGCGCCTGCGCCAGGAGACCCCATTGTCGCCCATGGCCGACGAGCCCCTGCCCGCTTTCTATATTGAACTCAGCCCGTACTTCACCAAGTAGCTGCGATCGTTGATTCGCGGCCAGTCCTTGGGTCTGGGATAATATTGGGCCAGATGGCCGATCAGAACACGTTCACCATGCAGCCTATCCAGCAGCTTCTCAGTCGTCTGCGTTGGGATCCGCGCTATCGCCATGGCCGGTTCGACATCGGCTTCTACGACCGCCGCGCGCGGGAGATAATTGTGGTGCCATTTGCGGCCCTGGAATTTCCTGTCGGTGAGCGTTTCGCGTTTGAAATCATGGACGCGGACGGGAATGTGCACCATATCCCGTTTCACCGTATCCGCCGCGTCTGGCGCGATGGTCGACTGCTGTGGCAGCGGAACCCGCTGGCTGAACACGGCACCGGGATCAGGCGCCGCCATCCCTGAGCTGACAACCGCTTTCAGGAGCGACTGCCGAAACCCTTGTCGGTTGCACCGGCCGGCGGTGTCAGCCCGGCAATCCGACATCCCTGAACCACCGGTCCGCCGGGCAGTATCTGGTAGAGATGACGGATACCACCCTGCTCATGAAACTTCTCATCCAGTGCATCGTGCAATTCGCGCAGATTGATGGTCGCCTCGCGGTGACGGTCGTAGTATTCCTGCAACGCCCGTACCACATCCCAGTGCTCCGCACTGAGCGTCAAGCCATCCTGTTTCGCCACGTTCATGGCGGCAGTCTGGCTCCAGTCATCCGGTGCGTGTGGGAACTTCGGGTCTTTCTTCAGCTCGCCGGTTTGCGCCTTCAGCACGGCTTCGATCAGTGTCGTCATCGCCTGCCTCCTGATGCTTCAACAATCGTGTTGCTTTATGGCACAAATGGGAATCGACGGCATTGATGCGCGTCAAGCCCACCCGAAAACCGAGCGTCGATGCGGACGTGTGATGCTAAAAAATGAATTCCTCACCAGGCTGCAGCACCTTCACCCGCGTCGTGGTGCGTCCCAGCGCCCGCAGGTACTCCTCCGGCGTTCCCCGGAGATTCGCATTCGTGCCGTAGTGCATCGGAATGACATAACGCGGCTTGAGATACTGGCGAGTGGCATAGGCGGCATCGGCCGGACTTAGAACGAAGTGTCCGCCAATCGGCATCAACACCAGGTCCGGCCGATAGTATTTGCCGATCAGGTCCAGGTCTCCAAACAGCCCGGTGTCGCCCATGTGATAAAGCTTGAACCCGTTTTCGAATTCGATCACGAATCCGGCCGGTTCGCCGCCAACATGCACCTCGGTCTTTCCGGTTTGCGGATTCTGCCAGCGAAACTCCGAACTGTGTTCGGCCCGCGTCATGGTGATGCGGATCTCGGGTCCCAGCGGAGTAATGACCCCGCCCTTGTTGAATCGCGGGGATAATTCCTTGGGCAACATACCCAGCGCCATCAGCGTGTCGTTCAACCCGGCCGGGCCGTACAAGGGTGCATTGTGAAGCTTTGCCAGCTCCGGTCCATCGCCCACGTGATCGCCATGGCCGTGCGTCACGAGGATCAGGTCCACCTTGCCCAGGGCCTTGAGGTCCTTGAAGCGTTCCGGGGTTTTCGGGTTCTGGGTCAGCCACGGATCAATCAGGATCACCTTGCCACTGACGGAAGTAATCCGGAACGCCGATTGCCCGAGCCACTGCACCTTCACATTCGCGGTTTTCGTATCGGCGCACACCGGCAGGCCGGTGCTCAATACAGCAATCGTCGCAACCGCGGCTGCAAATCCCGAAAAACCAGATGCTCTCGCTGTCACATGCGCCTCCGTGTCACGATGGATGCCTGTACCCGACCACATCCCGGAGAGACTATAGCCGCGATGCCGGGGCCGATGTCTTGGACGGCTCGTGCTTGCCGAGCCGTTCATATTTTGCCAGCAGTTCATAGACGCAAGGCACGACCAACAGCGTCAGCAATGTGGAAACGATCACGCCACCAATGACGGCTATTGCCATCGGTGCGCGTAATTCGGCGCCGGGGCCGAAGGCCAGCGCCAGCGGCAGTGCCGCCGCAATGGTGGCGAACGACGTCATCAGGATGGGTCGCAGCCTTACCGGGCAGGCTTCCAGCAGTGCGGCACGCACCGACACCTTGCCACGCTCGCGTACCTGATTGGCGAAATCCACCAGCAGGATCGAATTCTTTTTAACGATGCCCATCAGCAGGATCAGGCCGATAAAGCTGAAGATATTGATCGAGTGCCCGAATAACAGCAATGTCAGGAAGGCACCGGACACGCTGAACGGCAACGCGATCAGCACGGTGACCGGATGGATGAAGCTGTTGAACTGCGAGGCCAGCACCATGTAGGACACCACTACGCCCAGCAGCAGCACAAACCACAGGCTCGCAAACGATTCCTGAAAAGATTGCGATCCACCGACGAAACGCACGTGGTAATCGGACGGCAGCACTTCCGCGGCAATGGTGCGCGCAGCCGCCAACGCGTCCTGTTGCGATTGGCCGGCTTTCACGTTGGCAAAAATCTTGATGGCCCGTTCGCGGTCATTGCGATTGATTTGCGCCAGACTTCGGGTCTCGCGAATCTGAACCACCTCGGAGAGCGGGATCAGTTCGCCGCGATTGTTGCGCACAAAGATGCGCCGGATCTGATCAGCCCGGCTGCGTTCTTCCTCGCGCAGCCGCACGCGAATATCGTAACGGTGCCCGCCCGAAGAGTATTGCCCGGCCACGACACCGCCCACCATGGCGTTGACGGTTCGGGTAATGGCCTGGATGCTTACCCCGCGCAAGGCCGCCTGCTCGCGGTCCGGAATGACCTGAATCTCGGGCTTGCCCAGGAGGTAATCGGTATCCGTGTCCGTCACCAGTCCGCTCGCATCCAGCTTTTCCGTGATCGTCTCTGAATACTCAGCGAGCTTGTCCCAGTCGCGGCCCTGGATGGTGAATTCGACCGGGAAACCGCGGGACGCCGAAAATCCGCGCATCGACAGATCCTGGATGGCGGCCTTGAGTTTCATTTTGCGCAACGCCTTGCGTGACACCTCCATCAGCTCCTGCTGGCTGAGTTCGTGGCCGGCCTCGGGGTCGATACCACGCTCACCCTTTGGCTTCATGCTGATAAAGACATTGGCGACGTTGGCCTGACCGCCGACACCGAAACCGCCAACCGCCACATACACGCGCCGGATCTCCGGCCGGGACATAAAGAATTTCTCGACTTCGCGGGTCTTGCCATCCGTAAATTCGAGGGAGGATTCGACCGGGGTTTGCAGGCGAACGATAAAAATGCCCTGGTCCTGCACCGGCATGAATTCCTTGCGGATGTACGGGTAACTGCCAAGCGATACCGCAAAGAACAGCGCCGAGCCGAGAATCACCTTCCAGGGATGGGTTAGCGCCACGCGCAAGACCCGTTCGTACAGGGCGGCAGTCTTTTTAAAAATCAATTCGGATGCACGCCCGACACGCGTCGTTCGATCGCCGGCCTCGACAAATTGTGCGGATCGCATCGATGTCAGGGTCAGCGCTTCCAACAGCGAGAGCATCACCGCCGCCGTCATGGTGACACCGAACTGGAAAAAGAACTTTCCGATCACACCGGTCATGAAAGCCACCGGCAGGAAGATCGCCACTACCGCGAGGGTGGCGGCCAGCGCCGCAAACGTAACCTGGCGGGTGCCATCAAGCGCTGCCTCAATTCGTCCCTTGCCCATTTCGCGATGGCGGACGATGTTTTCCAGCACCATGATGGCGTCATCCACCACGATTCCGATCGCCAGACTCAAACCCAGCAAGGTGAAGGTGTTGAGGGTGAATCCGAAAATGTTCAGCACGATAAACGTGCCGATGATCGAGGTGGGAATGGCCAGAATGACATTGAAGGTGGCTGACCAGCTGCCGAGAAACAGCCAGCACACCAGCGCCGTGACCAGGGCCGACAGCACCAGTGCAAATTTGAATTCGTTGACCGAGTCCTCGATAAACTGCGTCGTGTCGAAGTTGACATCGATCGCCATGCCCTCGGGAAGCTGCGGACGGATTTCGGCCATGCGCGCCTTGACCGCCTGGGCGACGGCAACCGTATTCGACCCGCGCTGCTTGCGGATGCCGAGACCGACCGCGCGCACACCATTGGCGCGGGAAATGCGGCGCACGTCATCAAGCCCGTCCTCGATGCTGGCGACCTGATTGAGGAAAATGCGCGAATACACCGGCTGGCTGCCGCGCCCACTAATAACGATCTTCTCGAATTCCTTGCTGGTGCGTGCCTCGCCCAGCGTCCGAACGTCATACTCCTTCTCTCCGGCGGTGATCTGCCCGGCCGGAAGTTCGGAATGTTCCGTCTGGATAGTATTGAGCACGTCGGTGACGGCCAATTCGTAGCGGTTCAAGGCACGGCCCGAGACCCAGACCCGCAGGTTCGGATCGACATAACCGCCGTACAGGATTTCGCCGACACCGGACACCGAAGAGAACTTGTCCTTGAGGGTGTCCTTGATGTAGCGCATCAGCTCGCGCAGTTCATGGCGGTCGGTAGTGACCGACATCCACAGGATCGGCTGGTCTTCCGGATTGGTCTTGCTGATGACGGGTGGCTCGATGTCGGCCGGGAGATAGCGCTGTGCGGCCGCCACCTTGGTCTGGACTTCGCGCAGGGCATCGGCAATGTCGCGGTTCAATTCAAATTCGACGCTGATCGAGGCATAGCCGTAGCGCGAGGTCGAGGAGACGCTGCGTACACCTTCCACGGTCATTACCGCGTCTTCGATGAGATCGACAACATTGGTTTCGACGATCTCGGGTGCCGCGCCGGGATAATTGACGGCGATCGAAACCACCGGAAAATCGACATCCGGCAACTGGCTGACGCCCATGCGACTCATGGAAATGAGGCCGAACAGGATCAGTCCGGACATCAGCATCCAGGCAAACACCGGACGCCGGATGGAGATATCCGGCAGGCTCATGGCTTGCGCTCCGCTGACAGTTCGGAGCGACGACTCGAGGCCGCTTGCAGCCGGAGAAAATCAAGCTTGGCCGTGAACCGCGCACGGTCCAGGGCACGCTGGTTCTGCTGATAGGTAGTGAGCGCCTGCAATACGTCGAGATTGGTCACGAGGCCAAGACGATACTCGCGCGACTGCGCTTCGTAACTCTTGCGCGCCGCCTCGGTGGATTTTTCAAGCGCCGCCACCTGCGCCCGGTCCGCGATCAGGTTTTCGTACAGCGAGCGGACTTCCTGTTCCGCGAGCCGGCGCACCTGACTGAGCGCGAGTTCCGCCTGTGATTGCTGCGACCCGGCCTCACGAACCTTGGATTGCATGCTGCCGCCAGAATAGATCGGAATGGTCAGGGCCACCTGCACATCCCAGTTAATGTCATCTAGGTATCCGGGACGCTCGAAATAGTAATTGCCATTGAGGTCGAGTGACGGCAGGTGCGCACCCTTGGCGATGGTGACATTTTCCTGGGCAGCCGTGAGGCGTTTCTCGCTGGCCTGGACATCCGGACGCTCGGACACTCCGGCGAGATAGCGGTCGAGCGGTTCAGGGGCCGGCGATTCCGGTTCCGAGTCCTTCAGGAGCGTGGTTGCGTCGTACCCACTGAGAAAGGCCAGTGTTTCGCGTGCCACCCGCAGCTGGCCCTGCTGCTGTTCGATCTGAGCGCGCAACGTGCTGATCGTGGCCTGGACGTTCAGCTCTTCGCTGGCCCGTGAACGTCCGATCCGGATCCGCGCCTGGATATCTTTTTCACGCTCTTCGTTCTGGCGGATTTCCTCGTCGAGATTGCGCAGTTCCTGCTCCAGCGACAGTACGGTGTAGTAATTCAGCACCACGTCCTTGAACAGCAGCAACCGAGCGTTCCGGTAATCGGCTCCCTGGGCATCGGTCAGGGCGCGGGTCTGGCGCAAAGCTGCAAATTCGCGAAAACCCCGAAACAGCGGCTGATTGGCCGTGAGCTTGGCCACTGGCTGACGGCTGAGATTCGAGGGGGTCGTGCCCGGGGCACCCGGTGGCGGTTCTTCCTGCCAGGTATAACTGGCCACACCGTTCAGTGTGGGCAGCAACGCGGCGGAGGCCTGCTTGTTGCGCTCCTCGGCCTGACGAATGAGTTCTGACTGGGTCGCGACAACTTCACTGCGCTGCAGCGCCGCCGAGAAATACTCGTCGAGCGTCAATGTCGGAGCCGCCTCAACCCGAGGCAAACCCGACACAACACCGGCTGCAATCAACAGCGGGATTGCGTACCGCGAAACCATATGACGCGTCACCAATACCCCGTCTGCGGACTGGAAGGACCACCGGCCACCCGGACCGGATTCGCATCATATATTACGCCTTTAATCCGCGCAGCAAGACTGCCGCCGACAATGGTTCTGGGCAAGACACGAGATGGGCCCGGGCCGACAGAAACCCGGTGGCTACCAGCCGATTTCGGCAGCCGTAGCATAGCCAATCACCGTATCCGCCAGACTGTGCGGCATTTCCGCGCGGTGTTCGGTCACCGGGATTCGGCCGGCCATGATCTCTGCCTGCTGCTGGGGATGCAGGGGGTAGGCATGAAGGTCGGCATACCCCTGTGGATTGAGTGGCTGACCGCTGGCGTCGTACTTGTCGATGGCACCGAGGGTGTGCAGCAACTCATGGGCAATCACGATATTGTTTTGCGCTTGCTGACTGTCGCTGGCGAATACGTGCACCACCCCCAGCAAGCCCTTCTGTAGTCCCAACGAATGCGGCAAGGACTGGTTAAACGTCGGCTCGTGATACAGCACGAACATCCGCACTTGGCCGAGGCTTGCCCAGAATGGCGTGTGACGAAACCCGTACCAGCGCAATCGCAGGCTGTACTGTATCGCCTCCAGCGCACTCCGCGGTTGCATGTGTGGCGGCAGTTCACGCAAGGGTTGCGCCACCTTCAGCCGCGGTGCGGGAAATGATTTCTTCCAGCGTCGCCCCTCGCTGACCAGATAGGACTCGATTTCCTGATAGTTTCCAGGCCGTAGCTGGCTGACAAAGGCAGCGCTCGCCGAATCCAGGGCAATGGGATAGATCGTCACCTCGAGCGGCCGTGACCAGCCGCGCACCCACAAACGTTCGCCCAGTGTCATGGCCATGACCAACGCGAGGACGATCAATAATAATGTGATACGGGTCAGGCGTGACATTCTATGGTTCCAGCTGGTGTGGCGGGTTCACGGACTTGCGGAGCGTGCACCCGGATTCCGGGCGGATCCAGACGATCGATCAGTTCTTCCCACAGATCGTTCGGGTTGTCGTGAAAGATCATGGCTGTCTCGGCGCGCATCACACGCCAGGCTCCGACGGCCAGCTCATTCGCCAGTTGGCCACGGGTCCAACCGGTATAACCGGCATACACACGCAGATCCCGGGCCGGTTTGCGACGCTCCAGCAATGCTTCCAGCACTTCACGCTCGAGGCTGAATGAAACCCCGTCCATCAACGGCGCGATCCCCGAGGCGGTCTTTTCGTGGCGCATCAACATCAAAAGGGTATCCGGAGACACCGGTCCGCCCAGATAAATCGCGTGTCCGGATTTTCGGGCGTGCGGAAGTTCGGGAAGCAGCTGTTCGAGCAGGAAACCGGTGCGGCGGTTCAGGATGACGCCGATGGATCCGTGGTCATCGTGCTGCAGCAGCAGCACCACGGTATTCGTGAAATAAGAGCCGGTAAGATTGCGGTCGGCTACCAGCACCACACCGGCATCGATGTCCGACGATCCATTGCCTGCCCCGTCGCGTGCTGCCGCCGGGCTGGAGGACCCCATCAGCAATCCGGCAATAATCAGAAGTGCGGCAATGGGATGCACGGAAGGTTCTCGCCGGGCGAAATCCAAGTCTGGCAATCCGAAGTTGGCCTGTCAAAACAGGCCCACACTGGAGACCCGGAACAACCCTGGCTATTCTTGAGGGGCACCCATTGACCAAGGAGATCTTCATGTACCGCTATCCGCTCGTGATCATGGCGATACTGATAAGCGGCTGCGGCGTGGAGCTGGCCGGTACCGCCGCCGTCAGCGGCGTCAGCAAGGCGCAGGAAGCCCAACAGGCCCAGCAAAACCTGCAGCGCTTCCAGCAGAAGCTCGATGCAGCCAACCAGACGTCCCAACAGCAGCGTGACGCGGCCGAAGGGGCTGCCGGTCAGTAATCGGCAAGGCCGGATTGGGCCGGTCAGATCGACGGCCCGTCCGTCGCTGACCGCGCGTTATGCGAGGACGCGTTCAGTCATCTCGCCGGTTGCCGCCAAACAACGCCGGCACCTCACGTTCCCTGCGCCGGGGAGCTTTTCCCTTCGAAGGATGTGCAGTGGAGTGCCGCGACGGCGAATGTGACGGTCGCGATGGCTGTCCGTGACGGCGATTGCCATCCGGAGCATCGGGTAAACGGCGATTGCCATCCACATCACGCTGGGCAGTATGATGTGGTGCCTGTGGATCCCTGCCGGGATGGGTTGATGGTGCATGCGGGCGCGGGTGCGATGGTCCGCGACCGGGTCGGGCCTGGCTGGACCGCTGGCCGTCACCGCGCCTTGGTTCCTGATCGCCACGGCGCGGACTTCCACCCTGATGGTGGCGCTGACTGTGGCGCTGTCCTGACGGCGGACCACTGCGGCGCTGGCCACGACCCTGGACAATCGGTTCGGCCCGAATGGATGGATCCGGCTCGTAACCGGCGATCACCACCTTCGGAATTTCGCGCTTGAGCAGACGCTCGATATCGCGCAGGAAATCACGTTCATCCACACACACCAGCGACAATGCCTCGCCTTCGTTGCCGGCGCGGCCGGTGCGGCCGATGCGATGCACATAATCTTCAGGCACATTCGGCAACTCGAAATTGACCACGTGCGGTAACTGATCAATGTCGAGACCTCGCGCCGCGATATCGGTTGCCACCAGCACCCGTACCGCCCCCTGCTTGAAATCAGCCAGTGCGCGGGTGCGCGCACCCTGGCTCTTGTTGCCGTGAATGGCCGAAGCCGTAATGCCATCCTTGTCCAGTTGCTCGGCCAATCGGTTGGCACCGTGCTTGGTGCGGGTGAATACCAGCACCTGCTTCCAGTCGTGCGTTTGGATCAGGTGTGACAGCAATTCGCGTTTACGCACACGGTCAACCGGGTGGACCACCTGGTTGACCAGCTCTGCAGCCGTGTTCCGACGCGCCACCTCGATCAGCGCCGGCGAGTTCAGCAGGCCATCGGCCAGTTGCTTGATCTCATCGGTGTAGGTAGCGGAAAAAAGCAGGTTCTGCCGCTGCTTCGGCAATAGCGCCAGCACCTTGCGGATGTCCCGAATAAAACCCATGTCGAGCATGCG
>DKBE01000090.1 GCA_002451085.1 Proteobacteria bacterium UBA6908
TGCGAGATCATGAAGGCCTACGATGTGAGCTTCAGTCTCGGCGATGGCCTGCGCCCCGGCTCGATTGCCGACGCCAACGATGCCGCCCAGTTCGGCGAGCTCGAAACCCTTGGTGAGTTGACCCAGATTGCCTGGAAACACGATGTGCAGGTGATGATCGAGGGTCCGGGACACGTGCCTATGCAGCTCATCAAGGAGAACATGGACAAGGAACTGCGCGACTGCTTCGAGGCGCCGTTCTATACCCTCGGGCCGCTGACCACTGACATTGCGCCGGGCTACGACCACATTACGAGCGCCATCGGCGCCGCCCAGATCGGCTGGTACGGCACCGCCATGCTCTGTTACGTCACGCCGAAGGAGCACCTGGGATTACCGAACAAGCAGGACGTGCGCGACGGCATCATCACCTACAAGCTCGCCGCGCACGCTGCCGACCTCGCCAAGGGCCACCCCGGTGTTCAGCTGCGTGACAATGCGCTCAGCAAGGCGCGCTTCGAGTTCCGCTGNNGCTGGGAAGACCAGTTCAACCTCGCGCTCGACCCGGACAAGGCGCGCGAGTTTCACGACCAGACCATGCCGAAGGAAGCGCACAAAGTCGCGCATTTCTGCTCCATGTGCGGGCCGAACTTCTGCTCGATGAAGATCACTCAGGATGTCCGTGACTACGCTGCCGCGCAGGGTCTATCGGAGGAAGAGGCTCTGAAGAAAGGTATGGAACAGAAGGCAGTTGAATTCAAAAAGGCCGGCGCGGAAATCTATAAGAAGACCTGACTGCATACGTAGTACCAGTTGATACTATCGAGACAAAGACGACAATATCGCTGATGCGCAAGGAATACGGCAACGCCCTGCGAAAACTGTTTTCGGCACAGATGAAGCAGGTACTACCTCGCTTTGAAGAAGTGAAGGTCAAATCTGTTTATTGCGCACCGGGCGAGCGGGCCTATCGCTGGATTGTGAGCGAGCCGACCCATTGCTGGATTGTGCTGAGCCCGGATCTGAAGGGTTATGACCGGTTCCACGTGCTCATCGGCTGGTCAAAGCGGGCGCGCTACCCGGAAGTCAGTATGATTCCGTGTGCCGAGCAACCAACGCCCGACCATGCCGAGTTCGCTTACGACGAGTATCTCATTCGCCTGCCCAGCCTCTGGACCACCATCGACACCCCGTGGGTGGTGCGCGAGTTTCGCGTCCTGACATCCGCAGAGGATCTGCAGGCCAGCATGGTGCCCATCTCCCAGGAACAGGCGCTGAATGACGTAACACCACTGGTCAATGACGCTATCAGCCGGCTCCAGACGCAGGGTCTGTCATACCTGGAAACCTTTGCAGGTTCCTGTGGTGTCGAAGCCAAAACTCAATAGGTACAGACATGACCGAACAATGGCTCATCGTGCAGTTTGTAAGCGAAAAGACGGGAAGCTGGGAGACACTCACGACGGCCGCATTGCGTCCTTCTGCAGAAATGCATCCCGAAGATCCGTCCCCAAACCCAGACACCTATGAGATTTCACAACCCGTCATCCTTCCGAACGGTGAAGCTTATTCTGTTGGTGTGATCTACGCGGCACGCTCGATGGGAATCAATATGGTCGTGTTCAAGGACGACGAGCACTGGAGGACTATCGGCGGCAACAAGGACTGGCTGAACTTGGGTGGCTTTAAAAACGGGGAAACCACGTACAACCCAAGCCTGCTTTTTCACAGTGACACCGGCATCCCGGTGCAGGTGATGGTTGGTCCGAAACCGGACTTCCGGCCAGGCGGACGAGAAAAAAAATCAGTGTCGGTCCAGGCAGGGACTGAGGCGTAGGTAAATAATGTACAGCCAATTTCTTTCAAGGTTCCGGAAACCACCACATGCAGCGGGGATATATCTTACTGACAGCAAATTCGTGATCCACAGTATCCATTACACGGACCGGTGGATCGGCGTAGTCGGATCCCCTATTCATGTCCTTGCTTCAGACTCGTCCACCGAGGCATTGGGACAGTCATTGCGCGAAATGCTGGCCTCCACACGTTATGGATTGGCCGACCAGGAAGAAGCCCGGGAGCTGAGGAAGGTCTTTCTCAAGGAAGCGGGTTTCAAATCCTGGAAGGCACTGCAGCAGGATGCTCGATATTGTCAAATCAATGAAAACGGCAAGCACCTGCAATTAATCCCGTCTCGCAATGGCGGTTGGTCCGGGCCAGACCGCGGGTTCCGCTGGCTGGAAGATGCGAAAGTGACCGTGGCCGTGTCTGTCACGGATGCCGGGCTCGGCCGGGCGCTACTTGAGACGATGCAGCGCTGCCAATGAATCCGATAACCTGAGAATAAAAAGGCAGAAGAGGAGGGCACCATCATGACGGACGAACGACTGTTCACGCTGGATGAGGGCGCATTCGGTATTACGATTCCTCATCCCGGCATGGACCCGGAGGAATATCGCAATCTGCGCGGGCTGTATGCCTTCTACCAGACCAACAGCGGACAGCGCACGGACTTGCTGGAGCTGTGCACGTTGCCATGGCCGGCAGACAAGGATCGTGCCGCCATGACCGAACAGATGCTGGCCGGGATGCGGACCGCAATGGAGATGATGCCGGCCTCGCAACGCAAGCAGATGGAAGACAGTATCGCGATGTATTCCCAACAGTTGAATTCGCAGGAACAGGATTCGCGCAAGTTTCCTGATCGCGTGGCCGTGACTACCGACGGTAAGGTGCTGCTGGCGTTCAAGCATAAGTCCAAGATGACCTCCCCACCGGAGCGCATTCTGCGGCTGATCGACGTGCAGGCGGGAAAAATCCTGCTGGAGGAAAAGCCCGGCGGTGGCGGGGGGCTCCTGAGTTTCGGCGGCAACAAGCAGAAGGTCGCGGAGATGCTGGCCATGTCCGGTGACGGACACAGTGCGCTGCTGTATACAGCGACGGAAGGTGTTCATGCCGTGACCCTGTCCAAGGGATTGCCGCGCGTGTTTTCACCCGTCGTGCCGAATGCCGACTTTCATTACGGCGCCTGGGCGCCGGGACGGTGGTTGATCAATGCCGATGCGCTCGAGCGTAACCGGCTGTTGAGCCTTGATGACAAAACCGGAAAGACCCAGTTTGACCTCAAGCTCGCCGGGGCGTTGAGTGATATCGCCGTATCCGCGGATGGTCGACGTGCGGCCGTGGGTCTGATGGGCGGCACTGTCCAGGTGGTGACACTCGAATCCGGTGCGGTCACCACCTACAAGCCACACCGTGGCGCCAAGCGTGATACATGGACCCATGTGGCCGTCTCGCCGGATGGCCGCATGCTGGCCTCGTGGCTGCTGGACGACAAATGGGTGGCCCTGACTGATCTCGATACGGGCCGCACCATGCGCTGGCTGCCGCTGGAACGAATGATCGTGCGTGAACCGGACGGGACAGCCTCGGTCAGTTCACCGGGTTTTGTCTTTCAGGGAAATCAGTTTGTGACGTTGGCAGTGGGAGCAATTGCCCGGCACGAACGACCCACCGTCGAAGGGGTCTCCGTGTTTGTGTCACAGATCGACCATCCGGAATTCAAGAAACCGGTGAAGCTCAATAAAAAAGAGCCCCTGGAGGCGAACCTCAAGCGCTTTGGTCTTGCGCGCGTCGCGCGCAATATCGTCGAGTACTGGTCGCCGCCGGCCCTGCTCAAGCTCAAGCGTGCCGGCAAGAAGGCGCTGCCGGTGGGCAGCTCGCGGCTCGGCGGTGCACCGGATCTGCCGGCCAATACGCATTGGCCACGCTGGAATGATCAGCCCATGTCCTTTGTGGTGCAGTTCAATCTGGAAGAGCTGGCAGGGGCACAGCCTAAAAACCGGCTGCCGAAATCCGGTTTGCTTTCCGTGTTTCTGGGTTGCAATGGCAGTGAACCCTACCCGTTGGGCATTCCGGAAGAACGAGGCGGGTGGCGTGTTCTCTGGACACCGGCCGGCAGCTCACTTCAGCGTCAACCCATGCCCAAGTTGTCCGATGAGGTTGAGTCAATTTTTCGCATTGACGAGGCCGCCATAGAGTTCAAAGCGGGTGGTTTGGTGCTGCCCAAGGAAGACTCGTTTCTCGTGGAGGCGATGCAGCTGATGCCCGAGGAGCAGCAGGGTTATGTGGACCTGATCCAGCAAGTGAACCAGGAGCCGCCCGAAGGCCAACCAGCCCATCAACTGCTCGGTCATCCCTGGGCCCTGCAAGGCAACGACATGGAAATGGCCTGCGCGCGTGCCGTCGCCGGGGAGGACCCATACAGTGCCCTGGTGCCTGAAGACCCGGCCTTCGCCGAATGGTTGCGCCGCGCCGCCGGCTGGCAGCTGTTGCTGCAGCTCGACAGTGATGAAACCAGTACGAACATGCTCTGGGGAGACGCCGGTTTGTACTACTGGTTTCTCGCGCGCGAGAAACTCTACGGTCACAACTTTGAAGAGACGTGGGGTCAAACGCAGTGCCACTGATACTGGAGAACCGCCCGCCTGCGGTTTAAATATAAGGGGAATCCGTGCGTCCACCGCTGTTGCTGCTCTTCATCCTGAGTCTCATCTGTTGCGTGCCGGCACAGGCCGCAGACCCTGTCCCCGTTAAACCTGTGGTTGTGCTCTTTGGCGAGAACATTTACCCCAAAGACCTCGTCGCGCCCGCCCACAGCCAGCCGCCTGCCGATCCGGCCGGCGTGGAGCGTGCCCAGGGCGAGCGCCTGCGCGCACGGGTGTGGAAGGCGGTATTCGAGGATTACGTGCGCCGCAGAAACATCGTGCCGACCGATGCCGAGATCGCCTCGCACATTGAAGGGCACGCGCGCCTGAAAGCGCGCTCCGACGCCGAGCGTGTGCAGCAGCGTGCGTCACTGGTCGAGGAACTCAAATCGCCAACCCTCCCCGAGAAGCGACGTCAGGCCGCTCAGCAACATCTCGACACCCTCGATCAGTTGGCGATATTCGAGGCCAAGCGTGAACAGGAACTGCGCGACCCGTCACGGCGCCAGATGCAACAACAGGCCGAGCGGCGCGTGGCCGAGGTCTGGGTGCGGCAATGGAAGCTCAACCAGGTGCTGTATCGCGAGTTCGGTGGGCGCATCATCTTCCAGCAGGCCGGCTGGGAACCGATCGACGCGTACCGAATGCTGCTTGAGCAGAACGAGGTGGCCAAAACGCTCGTCATCCACGATCCGGTATCGCGCGCCGCTGTCTACCGCTACTTCGAGCACCGCTACGTCTACGCCGACGAAAAGAAAGCACACTTCTATTTCGAGAAGCCCTATTGGGAACGCACTCCGGACGAAATGAAAGCGGCCGGTTTTTAGGTAAGTTTCAATTCATTCTCACGCTGTGGCCTTGGCCCGGGTGCCGCCCACGGCTGCGGGCAACGTCGCGCTGCGCAGAAATGCATCACTCGAAATCACGCGCCAGTACTTCGCGGATGGCCTTGATGACAATCTCCGGTTTGTCGTTCTGGATAAAATGCCCGCTCTCCACCCACTGCTGACGGCCGTCCGGATACAGGAGCGCGAAATCCGCACGCTTGCGGTTGGAATGCTTCACAACTTCGTCGTCCCGTGTGTCCACGGCGCTCAGGATGATCACCGGCTTGTCGGTCACTGTGGGCAGGCGCAGCACTTCCTGGCCGGTAAGGGGGGCGGATTGGAATTCCCTTTCCCGCTCGCCGTTTAAAAACATAAAAACGAGCGCGCGCACCCACCACGATTGCCGTTCGAGCGCACCGGCGCC
>DKBE01000056.1 GCA_002451085.1 Proteobacteria bacterium UBA6908
CCGGTTGGTGAGGCGGGAGTGAGTCCGGTTCGGCCTGCAGAAAACCGATGCGGTAATTTCCCTGGGCAGCGCCCTTTTCCCATAATTTAAGACGTACGGCATCGCTGACCAGGCCCGGTTGCAGCACGAGCCGCACGCTCTCGATGATTAACCGTGCTTCAGTCTCGAATGGCAAATGCTCGACGAGATGCTCGGCCAGGATCGGTCCCATGGCTCCTTGCATCACACATTCGCTCGCCAGCATGCGACGCGCGTTTTCCGAGCTCGGGTCGGCCCACCATGCCCGGCGAGCCAGGTCGTCCGTCAATCCCGGTGCGCACACCACGGCGGTGATCGCCTCCGGTTCTCCGAGCATCAACAACTTGGCCAGATTGGTGTCGCGCGCCTGCCCCATGCGCGTCCAGCGGTTGAGGTGCACCGGGTAACCGCTAGGGCTGCCGAGCGCGGCCGTCGAAAGAAACTCACGCACGGCCTTGAGATACTGCTCATCGCGACCGGTGGGATTGAGCGGCACCTTGGCCTCACCGCGCGTCGACAAGCCATATACCGTCATGTTGCGCTCATCAATGCGCACGGCCTCGACGTTCATCACCAGAACATTGAGGCGCAAGCTGTCTTCACTGGAAAGTTCGAGAACGGCCATGGCTGTCTCAGTTCAGTTGTACGCGCTGGCCCCAGGGCACGGTGGCCTTGCCCTTGACCAGCCACAATACCGGATAGACCGGCTCGCGCGCTGGAAATTCACCCTGTGCATCGGTGAAATACACGAGCAGATCCGGGCGCCGGTCCATGCTCTCCAGCCAGGCAAACACCGGACGGAAATCAGTGCCACCGCCTCCCGGGAATGAACGTGGCAACTTGATCTCCTCCCAGGCCTCGTAGCGCCAGGGACCGTCGGCCGCCAGCTTGTCATCACAGACCTGCAGGGTAATGCCGGCCTGAATCTGACCCTTGATGGCATTGACCTCGGCGAGAAATTCATTGAGTTCGTCTTCCTTGACGGAACCGCTGACATCCAGCGCAATGGCGATATCGATATGACTGCTGCGCAGACTTGGCAGAATGGCGTTGCCTTCACGACGCGACGGACGCATGTAACTGTAATCGTCGCGTGCCATGGCGCTCATGTAACGCGCCAACAACATTCGCCACGGCAACTGCGGCTGCAGCAGGTGGTCGACGAGACGGGCGAGCGAGCCGCTGAGTTTTCCGGCTTGCAGGGCGAGTTGCGCTGCGCCGGCCATGCGTTCCTGCCATTGAACAGTGAGCTGCTCGCGTTCAGTGGTGGACAGCGGCGGTGGCCGTGAACGGCCACCTTGTCTCTCGTCAGGCTCGGCCTGTGCACTGTCACCCTGGCCGTCCTCGGGCTTGTCTTTCGATTTTTCCGCTTCCCGCTCTTTCTGCGGTGGTGGATTCGGTTTGTTGGCGCTGCCCTGCTGCCCGCCCTCGGCATCGTCGTAGGCATGCTCATCAATGGTCTCTTCATCCGTGTCGTCCTTGATGTACGGATAAATTTCCTCGGCCGTCATGCCTTTAAATTCGTCGAGGAGCAAGGTGCCAGGCGGCGCGCGCAGGCCGTCCTCGGCCAGTAGCGGGTTGATGGCGTGGTCGCAGGCCACGTCCCAGCGATGGCGGACCCGGTGCTGACGCCGGGCAAAGTGCGAGAGCGCACAGTGCAGCGCCTCGTGCGCCAGCATGAACTGCACGTGGTCAAGACTCAGCGCATCGATGAACTCACGGTTGTAGTAGAAAGCGCGTGCATCGGTGGCGGTGGTGCGGCACCAATTCGGATCGGCTTCGATCATCGGCAGGCGCAGCACCAGTGTGCCGAGAAACGGCTTGTCGAGTATCAGGCGCGTGCGTGCCGCGGACAGCTTGAGTTCGACCGGATCGTCGGCCATGGGCCGCTCCGTATCACATTTCGTACAGCATCACGTCGGCGATGGACTTCGCCCACGGTGCAAACTGCGGCACTTCAAACAGTCCGGGGCCGATCGCGCGGTGCATGTCCGACACCAGCATCACGCCCATCTCGCGCTGCGGAAAGCGGCGCGCATAGTCGAGAATCCGGCCATAGGTTTCGCTGGCACCACCATTGCCCCGGGCACGAATTGCGCGTCCCACCAGGGCCGACGCGACAGCGTACTGCAGATCGATGTCCTTCGGCACCACCACTTCTTCGCCGCGCAGGATGGCGTCGATGTCCGGCAGATTGTCGAGATGGTCGACGAACGCCTTGAGTTCGATCCCGGCGTACTCGCCGACGCAGGCCTGCAAGGCCGCCAGCAACAAATGCGGGCGGTCGCCAAATTTGGCGAGTGCGCGGTGCGCAAACTCCCACGAGCGCGGACTGGGAAAGGCTACCGGGTTTTTTGCCGCGTCAAAATCAAACAGCTGATCCGGCTTGAAGCGCAGAAAGGCAATCAGACGCTCGTCGATACCATTGGCATAGGCCCATGCCACCCAATCATCAAGATGAGCTTCAACGGTGTAATGCGAAAAGCGGTTGGCCAGCGGCGCCGGCATGCTGTAAGTGACACCCCGATCGCCCTGACGGTTACCGGCGGCGAAGATCGCCCAACCGTCCGGTACGCGATACTCACCGAGGCGACGGTCGAGGATCAACTGATAGGCGGCGGCCGACACGGTGGGTGCCGCCGAGGTGATTTCGTCCAGGAACAGAATCCCGCTCTCACCATGCCGGCTGACATGCGGCAGGATCGCCGGCTCGGCCCACTCGACCAGATCCCCGACGCGGAACGGAATACCGCGCAGGTCGGATGGCTCCATCTGGGACAAGCGGATATCGATGACCTGGGTGCCGTGCTTGCCAGCCACCTGAGCGACCATTTGCGATTTGCCGACCCCGGGTGGGCCCCACAGCATGACCGGTGTGTGACTGCCGGCGCGGGCACTCAGAAATTCGCGTTCGAGAATAACCAGGAGTTCGGCGGGACGCATGGGCGACGATGAATTCCACAAAGTTCGTGCAGAGGGCACGAAATAACGTGCTGAAATTATAAGCTGTTTTGGCCGGGAAATCCCGAGCCCATCACTCGTCGTGTACCACCGGACGAGATGGGTCGGTGATCCACTCACTCCAGCTGCCGGCATAGAGTCTGGCGCCACTGAGCCCGGCGTGCTCCATGGCCAGGATGTTATGGCAGGCGGTGACCCCGGAACCACACATCTGGATGACATGATCCGGGCTCACCTCTTGCAACTGACCGAGGTAGAGTTCCCGCAAGTGTTCGAGCGACTCGAAGCGACCGCTGACATGCAGGTTGTCTTCATAGGGAAAATTGATCGCGCCCGGGATATGCCCGGCTACCGGGTCGAGTGGTTCGATCTCGCCATTGAAGCGCTCTTCGGAACGGGCATCCATCACCAGCCAGTGCTTGTCCTTCACGGCCCGGGCGACGAAATCTGCATCGCTCAACATGTCCGGGCGTAGCTGCGGAATAAACGTTGCGGATTGAACGCTTGGCAGATCCTGGGTCATGGGATGCCCTTCGCGTTGCCAGCGCGGCAGACCGCCATCCAGCAATGCCACGCGATCATGCCCCATCCAGCGCAACAGCCACCACAGGCGCGAAGCCATGGCACCAAAGCTGTCGTCATAGGCCACGACCTGCTTGCCGGGGCCGATACCCCAGGCCCCGAAGGTGGCAGCAAGCTTTTGCGGATCCGGTAGTGGATGACGACCGCTCAGTGGTGTTTTGGCTCCGGAGAGATCATTGTCGAGGTGCGCATACCGCGCTCCCGGAATATGCCCGGCCGCATAGGCCGTGCGACCGGCATCCGGTTTTGACAACACGAACCGGCAGTCGACCACCACCCAGTCCGGGTCGTGGAGGTGCAGGGTCAGCGTGTGGCTGTCAACGAGAGTTTGGTACATGGAATAAAAAGGCCGCGGTCTCCCGCGGCCTCTCGTTTCTCAGGGCTGGATCAATAGCCGCCCTTGCGACGCGTTTCCGGCAGGCCGGCGATGCGACCGCCCTGCTTGCTTGGATCCTTCGGGAACAGGTCGTAGACGTCTTTCTGCTGCAGGGTCGCGCCCCACTTTTCGCCCATCGCCTTGACGATGTTGCGGGTGTTGGGCTGATTCTGGTTGTTGTTGAAGTATTCGTCGCGCAGGTACTCGATCAGGTCCCAATGCTTCTGGCTGAGCGTGACGCCTTCAGCCTGCGCCATGTGCTCGGCGAGCTCCTTGCTCCAGTCTTCCGCGTTGACGAGATAACCGTTCTTGTCGGTCTCGATGGTCTTGCCGTTGAACTCAATGCTCATAGTTCCCCCTCTGTTCAGGCGAAATGGAAAAAACGGGATTGGCCAAAAAATTGAGCGCGCATGATACAAAGCGACGGCGCCGAATCCAAGACCTGTTCACTTTTCCTGGGCCTGCCCCACTTCCTTGATGTCCTTATGTGGCAGAAACAGTCCACAACCAATATGTCGCAGCGGACCCAGTCCGGACTGTTGCAGTCGCAGGGATTCCGCCGGGGTCAGGTCGGCGATCATCAGGCTGCGGGTATGGATGGGGCCGTCCGGCGCGGCCAGTGTCTTTTCAATCCCGCACAGCATCTTCATCGGTCGGATGTCGAGACCGGCGAGTTCCTGCATCATGCTGGCGAGAAACGCATTCTCGTCGCGCTGGGCATCGGTCACCACATAGCGCGAAAAAACTGTGGTGAAGGCTGACAGCGGTTTCAGTGTCGCCTTCTCGATAGCCAGAGCATGGCCAGCGACATCCAGCGTTTGACCGATCAGCGCCTGGGTATCATCCACCCGATGCCGCGGCACGCGCAGCTGCAGTCGAGTACGTCGTGAGAGATAAAGCAGGTCATCGGCNNGCTTCCGCCGTGATCCACGGTAGCCAGCGCTGCACAGCCTCGGACAATGCCCAGGCATGATCGACCGGCAAGGCGCGGCACTGGATCTGGAAACTGATATCCGTGACCTCACCGTGATTAACGGCGGCCTGCTGCTTGGGGTTTTCCTGCCAGTACATATCAGTTCACCGGCAATCGCGAACGCACAGCTTCACGGTCAAACCACCAGTCTTCCTGGGTCAGCACATCGACCACATTGCGCAGGCGTACCAGGAACTTGGCCGGATCGTTCAGCTCGAGTTTCTCCATCCAGTAGTTGAAGGCTTCCTGGCTTTCGACCTGGCTGTGGCGACGTGCCACGGTAGCCAGCAGGTTATTGGTGAAAAACAGCAGGTCGTCACGCTGCCGGTCTCGGGCGCGCAGATCAACGATATAGTGCGCCGTGACGGCGGCCACCGCCGCTCCATCCGAGTCGTCGGGCGTTTCCTCGATGATATGGTCCAGCATGGCCACGGTCAGCTCCGGGTCGATCGGAAAGGTCACCGCCAGCCATACGCCCTGACCGAGGGCCGCCAGCGAATCCGGCTGATTCGCTGCAAACATGACGTCGCAAGCCTCGACCGCTCCTTGCCAGTTTTCATTGGCCAGAAACAGGTCGAACGCTTCGCGTGCGGCCGCCCAGGCCTCCGGCAGGTCCTCAAGCCGGACCAGCAGCCGCCCTTCTTCGAGCAACAGCTCGGCATAGGCATCCGATTGCGGGTTCTGCACTTCCTGGCGGTGCTGGCGTATTTCTTTGAGGCGCGCTTCCAGCAAATAGGCGGATTCCTCGACGTCTTCGCCACTGTCGGCATCGCGCATATGTTCCGGATTCAGGTATTTCATGAAAGCCTCATCGTTCGCCACTAATACTTCGAGCGGGTAATGGAATGGATACCGACAAAGGCGCCTTCCAGTCGGTCTTCCCAGTTTTCGGGGGTGTCCGGATAGGGCGGCTTTACGTCGATCTTGAAATGCAGCTCACCGGATTCGTGGGCACGCTGCGTAATCGTCTCCAACAACTCTTCAAACGAGTTGAGCTGTGGGTTCTGGATCATCACTTCACTGAGATAAAGCATGCTTCAGACGGCTCCTGTGAATGTCTATGCTGCAGTGCCGCGAATGCGATCGTAATAGCGCGCCCGGTATATCAGCCGGCTGGCGTCACTGTCCACCGCGTCTGTAAAGGCAGTGCGGTTATGCAACACGTTGTTGCACAGCAAACCCTGGCCTGCTTCCAGCCGGTAATGAAACACAAATGGTGAATTCCTGTTCAGGACACTCTCCAGTGCCTGCACCGCCGCGCGCGTGGCGCCATCATTCTTCCACACGATGGAGCGGGTACGGGCCGTATAACGCATATGGAGGCTGCCGGTGGCCGGATCAATGCTAAATACCGGCCCGCTCTGGGCCTGGCGAATACCGCCAGCTTCGTCATTGGCCGGGATGGTCATGGCATCCGTCGCCATCAAGGCGCGTATGTGGTCGAGGTTTTCGTCACGCAAACGCAAGTAGGCGATTTCCGGATCCAGCAAGGCGTTTTCACCACCTTCCGCGGCAGGTTGCACACAGTGCAGGATAAATGCGCGCACCTGACGGTGCGGGGGATTGTAGTATCCGTCGGTATGCCAGAGCAGACGACGATTGGTGTACGGGATATAACCACGTCCGGATTTCTCGGCTACCACACGGACGGACGTAATGGCGTCCTCGTCGGCCAGAAGATTGCTGTCCAGATGCTTGAGTCCGAACTGCAGACCCAGCCGGCGCGGAAGCTCCTTGTCGGAATGAATCGGGGCACGGGTCGTGTAGATCACCATATTGGACTTGCGGCACACTGCCAGCAGTTTCTCGTGCTCTGCTGCTGTCAGCGACCGGGGGTCGGACACATCAACGATTAAGGCGTTTGCCGACGCAGGATAATCCTCCAGCTTGCGATCCCTCCAGCGCGCATAGGCCTCGGCATTTTCCGGCACAAAGGGACTTGTGTTGTGCGTGAACGTATCGGGATGCTGTGCAGAGGTCATGGAAGGGAATCGGCGACCTGATTTGTGGCTCGCGAAAGTTGGGTATGGCATGGATGCCTGAAGATCCGGATCATTCCGGCTCATGGCTGCGACCAGAAAAATATTTTACTGTATTACAAGGTTATTTCGGACTCATTTCATGTGAAAGAAATGATTGGCTTGTGAAATAATCTGACAGGATATTCGATATCTCTAAACACGCATAAACAAAGTGGTAACTACTTGTTTATAATATTATTTCATACTGTTATGGTCAATTAAATCCTGTTTTCAAAAGCTTGCGGTATATCTCCTTTGGGGGATATCCTGCCTCCCCCACCCCTCCCGAATGAATGATTTTATTGATGCATAAGTACTGACTAGTATCTGCACCGCATCAGATTTCACCGGGGTGGGTTGCGAATTTGTTGCAGGGATGACGGTAACGCGCTTCTTCTGCAACAGGCTTGAAAACCCGTCTTGATATATGAGGGATGCCGTCGGTGCCATTACCGATAGCATCCAGATAATCCTTCTACGCACAGGAGGTTGTTGCAATGGCCCAGAAACCGAAGAATCCTGAAAAGCACTCCACGTACCTACCGCTCGACAAGAAAAAGTCGACCAAGCCGTTCCACACCACCCCGATGCTCGATCAGCTCGAGAGCGGTCCGTGGCCGAGCTTCGTGACCGGCCTGAAGCGCCTGGCGCTCGAGAACAACATGATGGTCGACCTGCTCGGCCAGCTGGAACACTCCTACAAGACTCGCCTTGGTTACTGGAAAGGCGGCACCGTGTCGGTGTTCGGTTACGGCGGCGGCATCATTCCGCGCTTCACCGAGCTCATGGGCAAGGACGGCAAGCCGATGTTCCCGGAGTCGAAGGAATTCCACACCCTGCGCGTTCAGCCGCCAGCCGGCAACCACTACACCACCGACATGCTGCGCAAGCTGTCCAACAGCTGGAACAAATATGGTTCTGGCCTGATCGCCTTCCACGGCCAGACCGGCAACATCATGTTCATCGGCACCACCTCCGAGAAGACCCAGCACTTCTTTGACGAAATCAACGAATTCGGCTGGGACCTCGGCGGCGCCGGCCCGTGCGTGCGCACCGGCATGAGCTGCGTGGGCGCGGCCCGTTGCGAACAGTCCTGCGCCAACGAGCAGAAGATCCACCGCCTGCTGGTCAACGACTTCCTCGACGACATGCACCGCCCGGCTCTGCCGTACAAGTTCAAGTTCAAGNNCTCGATCCAGCGCGCCGACATGGCGGTGATCGGCACCTGGCGTGACGACATGAAAGTCGACCAGAAGGAAGTGAAGGCATTCGTGAAGGCCAAGAGCCGCAAGTACGTCATCGACAACGTTGTGTCGCGCTGCCCGACCAAAGCGCTGTCACTCAACGACGACGACACCCTGGCCGTGGACAACCGCAACTGCGTACGTTGCATGCACTGCATCAACGTCATGACCAAGGCCCTGTCGCCTGGCGATGACCGCGGCGTGACCATCCTGGTCGGTGGCAAGCGCACCCTCAAGATTGGTGACACCATGGGCACCGTGGTGATTCCGTTCAAGAAGCTCGAGACCGATGAGGATTACGATTCGCTCAGGCAGCTTGCCCACGACATCATCGACTTCTGGGCGGAGAACGGCCTGGAGCACGAGCGTTGCGGCGAGATGATCGAGCGCATTGGCCTCGTGAACTTCCTGGAAGGCATCGGCCTCGAGGTGGATCCGAACATGATCACCTCCCCGCGTGCGATCTCCTATGTCCGCATGGACGAGTGGGATCAGGAAGCGGCGAAATGGAACGAGCGCAAGGCGGCTGGCTAAGCCACCCTGCCCGCTGGCGCGCCTCCTGACGGTGGGCGCCAGCGGATTCCAGCGTCATCGAACATCAACGACTGAACTGACAGGTTATTTGGAGACAACAAATGGCTGACATGCGTCCCCCGATCGAATCCGGCTGCCCGGATCCATTCCAGTACATGCATCCGCTGATGATCAAGAACTTCGGCAACTGGAAGTATCACGACCGTCCGCGTCCCGGTGTGCTGCACCACGTTGCCAAATCAGGCGATGAAATCTGGACCGTGCGCGTCGGAACCCAGCGCCAGCTGGGTCCGCACGAAATCAATCTGCTGTGCGACATCGTCGACAAGTTTGGCGAAGGCTATGTGCACTTCACCATCCGCTCCAACCTGGAAGTGATGGTGTCCAGCAAAGAAAAAGTCGCGCCGCTGATCCAGGCATTCGAGGAAGCCGGCTATCCGGTCGGTGGCACCGGCAACTCGGTGACCATGATCTCGCACACCCAGGGTTGGCTGCATTGCGACATCCCGGGCACTGATGCCTCGGGCGTGGTCAAGGCACTGATGGACGATCTGTACGAAGAATTCGTGAAGGAAGACATGCCGAACCGCGTGCATATCACGACGTCCTGCTGCCAGATCAACTGCGGTGGTCAGGGCGACATCGCGATCAACGTGCAGCACACCAAGCCGCC
>DKBE01000020.1 GCA_002451085.1 Proteobacteria bacterium UBA6908
GGTGGTGCTGGTGGCCGCCTTCCGGTATTTACGCCTGCCGTTAGTGCTGGCCTACCTCGTCGCCGGGGTGCTGGCCGGGCCATCGGGCCTTGGCTGGATCCCGGACCTGGCCGGAACCCGTTACCTGGCGGAATTCGGTCTGGTGTTCCTGATGTTCACCATTGGCCTCGAGTTCTCGTTGCCGCAGCTGATGGCCATGAAGCGCACGGTGCTGGGCGGCGGCGGGGCGCAGGTGCTGCTGAGTTTCATGTCGTTTGGCGGGCTGGCCCTGTGGCTCGGGGTGCCGGCACCGGGCGCCGTGGTGATTGGTGGCATGCTGGCGCTGTCCTCGACCGCCATCGTCATGAAGTTGCTGGTCGACCAGCTCGAGCAGAATTCGCGCCATGGCCGTGCCGCGTTCGGGGTGTTGCTGTTCCAGGACCTGGCGGTGGTGCCGTTCCTGATTGTGATCCCGGCGCTCGGTGGCGACGGCAGCCAATCAGTGCTCTCGGCGCTCGGTTGGGCGCTGGTCAAGAGCCTGCTGGTGCTGGCGGCGATTCTGTTTGTCGGCCGGATGTGGCTGCGGCCGATCTTTCACGAGGTGGCGCTCGCGCGCTCGCGCGAATTCTTCACGCTCACAGTGCTGCTGCTGACGCTGCTGGCAGCATGGTTCACCCACCATGCCGGGCTATCGCTGGCGCTCGGCGCGTTTCTCGCCGGGCTGATGATTGGCGAAACCGAATACCGTCATCAGGTGGAGAACGATATCCTGCCGTTCCGCGATGTGTTGCTCGGCCTGTTCTTCATTACCGTGGGCATGAATCTCGATCTGCACGTGCTGCGCGAGCAGTGGTACTGGGCGTTGCTGGCGATGTCCGCGATGCTGGTCATCAAGATCGCGATCGTGTTTCTGGTGGCGCGGCTGTTCCGCTTCGAGACCGGCGTGGCGCTGCGCACCGGCCTGGTGCTGGCCGCCGGTGGCGAGTTCGGATTCGCGCTGCTGGTGCAGGCCGTGCAGTACCGGGTGCTGTCCGTGTCGTCGGTGCAGCTGGTGCTGGCGGCCATCGTGCTGAGCATGCTGATCGCGCCGCTGCTGATTCGCTACAACGGCGCCATCGTCAAGCGCCTGGTGCCGGGGTATCGCGAGCGTCGCGAAAGCAATCTCGATTCCATCCGCGCCACCGCTGGCCATGCCCATGGTCACGTGATCCTGTGCGGCTTTGGCCGCAGTGGCCAGAACCTGGCGTGGATGCTGAAAGAGGAAGGCCTGTCGTACCTCGGCCTCGATCTCGACCCGGTGCGCGTGCGCGATGCGCGTGATGCCGGNNGATGATCGCGATCTGGAAACGCTCAAGGCTGCCGGCGCGACCGAGGTGGTGCCGGAGAGTCTCGAAGGCAGCCTGATGATGGGCTCACATCTGCTAATGTTGCTTGGCGTGCCGGTATCGCGTGTGCTGCGCCAGGTGCAGAGTGTGCGTCGTGACCGTTACCGCATGTTGCGCGGGTTCTTTCACGGTGCCGCGGGTGTCGATGAAACTGAAGAGTCATATCGCGAACGCCTGCATTCAGTGACGCTGCCGGTACAGGCATTTGCGGTTGGCAAGAAACTGGCCGAGTTGCCGCTTGCCGAATCCGGCGTCACGGTGACCGCCGTGCGCCGCGGCGGCATCACCGGCCCCGAGCCGGAACCGGACACCAAGTTGATTGCCGGGGATGTGCTCGTGCTGTTCGGCAAGCCGGAGGCACTGGAACATGCGGAGAAGGTGTTGTTGGAGGGCTGACTATTGATTCACCGGCCCGTGGAACTGGTGCGGCGCTACAGTTATTCGCGTTGAAAATGCCGGTAAGCCTTGTCCGTCAGTTCGCTCGCGAGTTGACCGGCGATTACCTCCATTTCCAGATAAATAGTCTCCGCGAGTTTGTCGCGTGCCAGGCTGGCGAACGTGGGCAAGCGCACGGAACGGTTTAGCGCTTTCGTCTCTAGCGCGTACAAGTGAAGAATCTTGCCCAGCGCGGTGTGAAATTGCTTGCGGGCGTAGGCCTGCGCGACCGCCTGCCGGAAGCGTGGTGTGGATTGCCAATGGGCGAGCAGCCGGTAGCTCATGGCCAGCAGGCACTCGATGCGCTGGCGACGGGTCGGTTCGATGTCCGGGTAGCGGATGTCGATGGCGAGCGGGAAGGGTGCGGCCTGCTGGAGAAAGGCCTGATCGATTCCGCGCGCCTCGTGCAGCAGCTGCTCGGTGTCCGATATATCGGGCGCGCGGCCGGCGCGTAATGCCTCGGCCGCCGCGACGATCACGCGCCGGTCCTTGTCAATTTCCTTGCGGACGTTGATGTCGAGAAACGACTGGAAGGCCGGTAGCGCCAGACCGAACAGGGTGTGACGTGTCAGCCTTTCAACCGTGCGGCGGCTGAATGCCTGCATCATCGTGCGGTCCATCGCGCACAGTACGCCAATCCTGTCCACGGCGGTGGCCGGCGCTAGCGTTCGGGCGCTTTGGCAGCCTTGTGAAATCCGAGCATGCCACCGAGCAGGGTTTTGCTGGAGACCTCCTGATAACCCAGCTGCCTGAGCAGCTGCGAGAACTCATCCGCGGAATAGAACATGCGCAGGGTGCTGATGAAGTAATCCCGGCAGTTCAGTGCGGCGCTGTTGCTGCGAAAGATAGCCGCGGTGAACGTGAGGCAGGCGCGCAGGTATCCGTAGTAGAGTCGTTCCACCAGCTTGTTGCCGGGGCGCAGCATGTCACTGTGGTAAAAATGACCACCGGGTTTGAGCACCCGCTGGATTTCCTTGGCGACATCCATGATGCGCAGGTGGCGGGAGGCGTACTGCAAGGTCACCACATCGAAATGGTTATCCGGGAACGGCAGTTTGTGTACATCGCCAATGACACTCTCAATATGCAGGCCACGTTGCGCCGCGCGTTGCCGCCCGACCTCCTGCATGGCCTCGCTGCGGTCGATAGCGTGAACTTCCAGGTCGCGCTGTTTGCCCAGTAGGGCAATGCCGACAGCGTTGGTGCCGGCGCAGACATCCAATACCCGTTGACCGCTCTTGACCTCGATGGTCGACAGGAAGCTCTTGCGAAACCAGTTCCAGAGGCCAAGGCTCGCGACGTGGTTTGCCCGGTCGTAATACCTGGCGACATCGGCAAAGACGTCGTTGAGTTCCTGCGTCCAGACTTGCTTGAATTGGTCTTCGCGCCCGTCTTCGCGAGCTGAAAACTGAATTACTCGTTCCCCGTTGGCCACCGGCAGTCCTTGTAGTTTATTTGTTGGTGTGTACTGTACATCCAGATCTATACACGCCGCTGTCCATATTAAATAGCGCGGCCGCTGATTACCAGAAACAACAATACCTGATGCCGGGTTATTGCCGGATCACCCGGAAAGGAAACCACTGATTGCGGTGCTTTACGAGCGGCTCAGTACTGTCAGCATGTCTTTCTTGAGATTCTCCAGCCATCCCGGTTTGCCTTCCTGTGTGCCGGTGATGAAGCCGATTTCCACATAGGGCGCCTGTACGCGTATTTCCACCCAGTGGCGCACGCCGCTTTTTTCCAGGCTTCCCCGCAGGCAGTTCTTGTCGCAGGATTCCAGGCTCCACTCACGCAGGTGAAGTGCCTGCTGGCCGGCAGTCATGAGACGTTGTGTGTCCGTATCCGGTTTCGGGATGCGAAAGATAATGGTTCGGGACAGCGTCGTGCCTTGCGCCGGAATTGGTGGAGCGACTTTGCTTTGCAGGGCTTGCTCAGACGACCCGGCGGTGGATGCTGATGCGACAACGGTGTAGGCCATGATGGTCTTGCCGGCAGAAGTCCGCATATCAAATGTGGAATCGCTGGTTTGGATTAGGCTGAAGCATCCGCTTTCAGGGTAAGTTGCCTTGTTCCAGTCAATACAGACTAGATTCTTGTCTTCCTGGATACGGATCCGCCCGTAGTCCTCTTTCAACTGGCAGGTGGGGCAATTCCGTTCTGCGTCTCGGCGTGAAATCGTCAATGTAAATGGGCGAGATGTCGAATTGGCATGCATGCGCGTATAGGATGAAAAATGCCGGGTAATATCAGCACCGGTCAGAACACGCGGGTAAACGGTTCCATCGGGCTGGACCTTCGACTCCACGGTAGCGGGTGAAACGGCATTGACAGTCGGCACGACGAGTGCGGTTGTGAGAGCAAAGAGAAGACACTCCTCTGTCAGGCGATGCAGTCGTGACGATTGGTGTGCTGGCGACAAGGGGTTCACCATTTTGATGTGAGTCATAGATATGTCTAGTGCACCTCGGAGTGGTTACGATCGGTGCAAAGTTTTCAGGATGTTCCAGTCAGCTGTCAATAGATCAGGTGATCAACTGTGCTCCGGTGGGCTCGATTGCATATAGATTGCCGTGCCGCCCATTACCAGAAATAGCACTACATAATCCCAGTTGAACGCCAGATAACTCGGAAACGAGATCACCAGCAATGCCAGTGCGGTCAGCGAGGCAAACGGCTGAAACCGGAACAACGCACCAATCAGCGTGGCGATCAAGAGCATCGACTGGAACTTGGTGATGTTCACGTACCAGTCGCTGATGCCCGGCACACCTTCCCACACCATCTCATAGTGCGGCAGCAATTTCTGCGACCAGGTATCGTCGGCCGGGGGCAGTTGCTGCATGGTCGGCACCTTCAGCCACTCGAACGGATAGCTTAATCCTCCGCCAAGCAGCAGCTTGAACATCAGCAGCAGCAACAGGAAGTTCAGCACCACCAGCGGCCAGCGCCACGGCTGGGCATAAAAGCGGAAGAACCCACGGTGGTAGGCGAGCAACAGGAACAGGGCTGCGAACAACGGCTGGTAATAATGCTGCGGCAGCCCCAGCCCGAGGTAGCCGAGCGTGAGTGCCGCCAGTCCGAGGCCGAGCGGCCAGCCCGGGTGCAGTCCCGGCGGAAGTCCGCGATCCGTGGCTGTGGCCAGCCGCTGTTCAAGCTGATTGATGCGCGCTTCAAGCAGATTCAACCGGTTGTCATCGATCATGGGCGATCCCGAAGGGGCTGTGTTAACGTGTACACACTGCCATAAAGTGTAGTCGTCGCGCGATGTCCAGCATGCAGGCCATGGTCATGACCCGCACCGGCGGGCCGGAGGTGCTCGAACTTCAGCAGTTGCCGCTGCCGGCGCTGCCCAGTCCCGGGCATCTCCGGGTGCGGCTGCATGCCGCCGGTGTCAATCCGGTCGATACCAAGCTGCGTGCCAACGGTACCTATTATCCGGAGCGCTTGCCGGCAATCCTCGGCTGCGATGGTGCCGGGGTGGTGGAGTCGGTTGGCAGTGCGGTCACGCGCTTCAAGCCGGGCGACAAGGTGTACTTCTGCAATGGCGGCCTCGGTGGCGAACCCGGTTGTTACGCCGAGTACACCACGGTGCATGCCGAGTATGCGGCGCGCATGCCGGTGAATCTCGATTTTGTGCAGGCGGCGGCCATGCCGCTGGTGTTGATTACTGCCTGGGAGGCATTGCACGACCGGGTCGATCTGCAGCGCAATGACCGGGTGCTGATCCATGCCGGAGCCGGCGGGGTCGGTCACGTGGCGGTGCAGCTCGCCAAACTGTCCGATGCGCAGGTTGCGACCACGGTTGGCGACAACGCCAAGCTGCAGTTCGTGCACGATCTGGGCGCCGACCGGATTATCGAGTACAAGAAGGAAGATTTCGTGCAGGCCGCGCTCGACTGGACCGATGGCGCGGGCGTCGACGTGACGTTCGACACCGTCGGTGGCGCGACGTTTTGCCGCTCATTCGCTGCAACCCGGGTCTACGGCCAGGTTGTCACGCTCCTGCAGACCAACTGCGATGTCGACAGCATCAAGCTGGCACGCTTGCGCAACCAGAGCATTCATTACACCCTCATGCTGACTCCGCAGTACCTGGCACTGCACGCCGCGCGTGTACACCAGCGCGAGCTGCTGGAACAGGCCGCGCGCCTGGTCGAGGCCGGCGATTTGTGGGTGCGGGTCAGTGATGTGCTGGGATTGTCGGGCGCGGCTGAAGCGCATCGCCGCCTTGGCGAGGGCCACAATATCGGCAAGATCGTTTTGCGGATCGACTGAACCGATGAATGATTCCGTGATTCAGGTCGAAGGTCTGACCAAATGCTACGGTGAGCTGGCGGCCGTGGATAACATCTCATTTGCGATCGCCGCGGGTTCCACTGGCGGCTTGCTGGGCGGCAACGGGGCCGGCAAGACCACCACGCTCTCCATGCTGCTGGGGCTGCTGCTGCCAAGCGCCGGCAGCATCCGCGTCCTCGGCGAAGACATGCTCGCGCATCGCCACCGGGTGCTGGCACGCATGAATTTTTCCTCGCCGTACGTCGATTTGCCGCACCGCCTCACCGTGCAGGAAAACCTCAGTGTGTACGCGCGACTGTACGGCTTACGTGACCGCACGACGCGCATCCGTCAGTTGGCCGAGGACCTCGACATTGCCGCCTTTCTGAAGCGCGCCTACGGCCACCTGTCGGCCGGACAGAAGACACGGGTCGGACTGGCCAAGGCACTGCTCAACACGCCGGAACTGCTGCTGCTCGACGAGCCGACCGCCTCGCTCGATCCCGATACCGCTGACCGCATGCGCGGCTATCTCAAGGCCTACAAGGTCCGCACCGGTGCAACGGTGGTGCTGGCCTCGCACAACATGCAGGAAGTCGAGCGCCTGTGTGATGATGTAATCATGATGCGCGCCGGAAAGATCGTCGATCGCGGTACCCCGGCCGAACTGCTGAGCCGCTTCGGCCGCGAGAACCTGGAAGAGGTGTTTCTCGATATTGCCCGCGAACGGCGGCGCGATGACTCGGGGCAGGCGGCATGAGTGCGAATCCGGCCCGGTCCGTGTTTTCGCCGCAGCGCGTGTATGCGATGGTGCTGCGCTACATCTACTTGCTGCGCCGCTCGTGGCCGCGGCTGTTGGAGTTGGCCTACTGGCCGACCATGCAGATGATCCTGTGGGGGCTGATCAGCCAGTTCATGCTGACTTCCAGCACCTGGCTCGCCCAGGCCTCGGGCGTGCTGCTGGCCGGCGTGTTGCTGTGGGATGTGATGTTCCGCGGCCANNTGCTGGCGATCCCCTTATACCACTACTCGATCTTCAGCATGGGCCTGCCGCTGCTGGCCTTCTTCGCCAACCTGCTGGTCATGGGCTGGTCGATCGGCCTGCTGGTCAGCGGACTGGTGCTGCGTTACGGACTCGGTGCCGAAAATCTGGCGTGGGTTGCAATCTTCGCGGTCGCGCCAGTCAGTGCCATCTATTATCCGGTGTCGGTACTGCCACCGAGCCTGCAGATGGTTGCGCACCTGCTGCCGGCCAGTCATGTGTTTGAAGGTATGCGCGCGGTGATGTTCGAGCACGTGTTCCGTGTCGACCTGCTGGTGAACGCGGTGCTGCTGAATGTGGTCTTTCTCGGTGCCGGGATCGCCGTGTTTCTCGGTGTGTTCCGCGCCGCCCGCCGGCGCGGCCTGTTGTTGAATGTCGGGGAGTGATGTCCCGCGCTCAGCGGGCCTCGGTCTTTTCCTTGCCGCAGCGCTCGCAGCGGAACAGCGTCACCAATCGCCCCTGTTTCACGTCGAATTTCCGCTCGGTCACGATTTTCCATTTGTGGAAATCGTGCAGGCACAGGGTCTTGCCCCGGTTCTTTTCCTTCGGGGTCGGCTTCTTGAACGTCAGGATCTTGGACATGGGCACGGTCCGTGGTGCGCCCGGGCATGATAACGCGCGGCGGGCGGAACGCCAGCCTTCAACAATGTAGTGGCCAACGCGTAGAATGTCGGCCATCGGGCCGGCCGGTCCGCAGGAGGAACCATGAATATCGAAAAGGTGATTTTCAGCTTTTTTATCGTGCTGGCCCTGACCCTCAACTTCGGTTTCTTCATGGGGGACATATCCAATCCGGAACACCACAGCGTCTATGAACTGTTCGCGGCAATTGTCGTGAGTCTGATCGCCACGGTGCTCAAGTTTGGCGAGCGCACCCAGATTGGTGCCGTGCTGCTCGCCACCAGTCTGGTGGCCGATCTGCAGCTGATCGCCGCGGCCATCGTGTGGGGCATGGCTATGCAAGTCTCCGCCGCCGGCCTCACACCATCGACCATGGCGGTGATCGTGTCGCTCGCCGGAGGCGCGCTGGCAGCCAACGTGATCTCGGTGGTGCTGTTGATCGTGGACATCGCCGCGCTGCGGCGCTAGACGGAGCCACGATCATGGAATACCGGCACCGCACGGTCTTCCTCATCCTGCGGCGCATGCGCGCGCCGCTGCTGTTGTTGATTGTGGTCTATGCCGTGTCGATTCTCGGCCTGGTGTTGATGCCGGGAGTCGATTCCGCCGGCCAGCCGTACCGCATGGATTTCCTGCACGCGTTTTATGTTGTCACCTACACGGTGACAACGATCGGTTTTGGTGAATTGCCATACACCTTCAGTGCCGCCCAGCGCCTGTGGATGATGGTGACGATTTACCTGGGCGTGGTCGCCTGGTTCTATGCGATCGGAACCTTGATCGCGCTGGTGCAGGACGCGGCCTTCCGCCAGGTGATCCGCGAAAACCGGTTCGCGGCCGCGGTGCGACGGCTGACTTCGCCGTTCTACATCGTTTGCGGTTATGGCGATACCGGCAGTGTGGTCGTGCGCGAAATGGTCGATCACGGTCTGTCGGCCGTGGCGCTGGATATCGATCCGGAGCGCATCAATGAATTAAGCCTGGAAGACCTCCAGACCTACGTGCCGGGATTGTGTGTCGACGCCAGCGACACCCGCCATCTGGTGTTGGCCGGTCTGCACCATCCGCAGTGCGCCGGAGTGGTGGCGGTGACCAACCGTGATGTCGCCAATCTCAAGATCGCCATCACGGTGAAGCTGTTAAGTCCCGGCCTCAAGGTGATCTGCCGCGCCGAATCGCACGACACCGAAGCCAACATGGTGTCGTTCGGCACCGATGCCGTGATCAATCCGTTTGACGCCTTCGCTGATCGACTGGCCATGGCCCTGCACTCGCCGGACCTGCACCTGCTGGTGGACTGGCTGACCCAACCACCGGGCCGGCCGTTGCCGGTGCGCACCACGCGCCCACCACGCGGCACCTGGGTGCTGTGCGGCTACGGCCGTTTTGGGAAGGCCGTGCACCGCTATCTCCAGTACGAAGGCATCGAGACGGTTATCATCGAGGCCACCCCGGAGAAGGTGCAGGCGCCCAAAGGCACGGTGCACGGGCGCGGGACCGAGGCCGTAACCCTGCGTGAAGCGAAGATCGAACAGGCCGTGGGCATCGTGGCCGGCACCGATGATGACACCAACAATCTGTCGATCATCATGACCGCGCGCGAATTGAACCCCAGCCTGTATCTCGTGGCGCGCCAGAATGGCGGCGACAACGACGCCATCTTCACCGCCGCCAAGGCTGATCTGGTCATGCAGCGCGCCGGCATTCTCGCCAACCGCATTCTGTCGCTGGTCAGCACCGAACTGTTGACCCCGTTCCTGCACGAGGCGCGTCATCAGAAGGAGGAGTGGGCGCATCAGCTGGTCAAGCGGGTCTGGCCGCTGGCCGGCAATGCCACACCAGACCTGTGGACGGTCGACATCACCCCCGCGGGTGCGGCCGCCGTGCACACGGCGCTGACTGCCGGCGAGAAGGTGACTCTGGCGCATTTGCTTACGGATCCGGCGGTACACGACGAGTCGTTGCCGTGCCTTGCGCTCCTGTTGCAACGCGAGGAAGGCATCGTGCTGACGCCCGAGGACAACACACCGTTGGTCATCGGAGACCGGATCCTGATGTGCGGACGCCCGGGCATTGAGCGTCGTATGGCCGGTACGCTGCACAACCTCAACCTGCTGCGTTATGTGCGCACCGGCGTATGGCGTCCTGATGGTCTGCTGTGGCGCTGGTGGTCGGAGCGCCGCGCCGAAGCGGTACGGTCGCGCGCCCATTGACCGGTTCGGCGCTTTCGGCCTGATTCGGCTCGCCACATCGCGCCGCAATACCGAGAGGTTGTGCCTCAAGTTCAAGTGGATCAATGAATTCCCGTGATCCGGGATAAATCCTTAATTCCTTATGGTTTAACTGGGTATTGGGGTGGATTGGGCCTGAGTATCATCCGGGATGGGCCGATTTGTTGGTCGTGAATTGAATCTGTTAGGCTGTCCCGGCGGAATAATTAGTGAAATCAGTTCGCACCATCAGAGTGCGACCGCAGACCAGGCAGAACAGGGATCCCACTTCCAGGGACGGTGAGTAGATCGTGATCTATTGAACTGGCTTAACGGGGGGAGGTTCGGGTGCGGCGTTTCCTGGTAGTACCGACCACAGCAGCCGTTCGTCACGTCCGGTGATTCGAGCGGCCATGAAGAATCTCGAAACCCGTCGCCCGGCGCACGTCGCTGAGGCCGTGCTGGCCCCGGTGATCGAATTTCTGCAGCGCCATGCGCCCTTCGATCTCATGGCGCCTGCCCATCTCAGGTTTCTCGCCGAGCGCGTACAGCTGGCCTTTTTTGCCAAGGGCGAGGCCATTACCGATCCTGCCCAAGGCACCTCCGAGCGGTTCTTCATCATTAAGCAGGGAAGGGTGCGTGGCGAAGTTGAGCCGGGTGGCGATCATGACGCCTGGGAGCTGCATGCCGGCGAATGTTTCCCGATCGGCGCCCTGCTGTCGCGCCGACCGGTGCGCATGGCGCAGCGCGCGGTGGAAGACACGTTCTGTTTCGAGCTGCCACGTGATGATTTCGACAAGCTGTATGCCGACAGTCCCGAATTCCGCGATTTCTGCTCGCGTCGCCTGGCGAGCATGCTCGACCGCACACTCAATACCCTGCAGGCCGCGATCAGCGCCCAGGTATCGGGCGAGGCGCCACCCGCGGCATCGCTGTCCAGCCTGCTGCGGCGTACGCCCGTATCCTGCGCCCCGGATACGACGTTGCTGGACGTGTTGGCGACCATGCACGCCGAACACGTGGGTTCGATGGTGATCACGGACGCCGCGAGCCGTCCGCTCGGCATTTTCACCCTGCACGATTTGCTGGCCCGGGCAGCACAAAAGGATTTCGCCCTGGATACTGTCATCGCGCAGGTCATGACGCCCAGCGTGTTCGCCCTGGCACCGTCCGACACCGTGCATGAAGCCACGCTGGTCATGGCCCGCGAGTCGATTGGACATGTGTGTGTGGTGGAGAACGGCCGGCTGCGCGGGGTGGTGTCGGAGCGCGACCTGTTCTCGTTGCAGCGCATCGGATTGGCCAAGTTGTCGCGGGTCATCGCGGAGGCGCCGGACATCGACAGCCTGGCGCGCCATGCTCGTGACATCCATCGGCTGATCGANNGTCACGCGCCGCGCCATCGAACTGGTGCTGGCCGAAACCGGGTTGCCGGAGGTACCGTTTACCTGGCTGGCATTTGGCAGTGAAGGACGCGAGGAACAGACCCTCAAGACCGATCAGGACAATGGCATCCTGTTCTTGCTGCCGAAGGGCCGCAAGACCGAGGCGGTGCGCAAGACCCTGTTGCCAGTGGCGAAGCGCATCAATGCCGCGCTCGATGCCTGCGGCTATCCGTTGTGCACGGGCAACATCATGGCCAGCAATCCGGAGTGCTGTCTGTCGCTGGACGAGTGGAAAGCGCGCTTCAGCCACTGGATCGATCACGGCGCCCCCGAGCACCTGCTCAAGGCCAGCATCTTCTTTGATTTCCGTACCCTGTGGGGCGAGGATGCGCCGGTTTCGACACTGCGTTCGTGGGTGACCGGTCAGGCGGCCGACAATCCGCGCTTCCTGCGACAGATGGCCGAGAATGCCCTGCGCAACGAGCCACCACTTGGTCTGGTGCGGGACTTCGTGCTGGAAAGCGGTGGCGAGCACGACAACGAGCTGGATCTCAAGCTGCGCGGGATCACACCATTTGTAGACGGGGCGCGCCTGCTGGCGCTGGCGCACGGGATCGAGGAAACCAATACCCCCGCACGCCTGCGTGCCGTGGCGACGGCCGGTGTGCTGGCGACGTCCGAAGCCGAGGCCTGGTGCGATGCCCTGTCATTCATACAACTGTTACGCATGCGCAATCATCAGCGCCAGGCACGGCAAGAGGAAACGCTCGACAACTTCGTCAATCCGGACGAGCTCAATGAGCTGGATCGCCGCATTCTCAAGGAGGCCTTCCGGCAGGCGCGCAAGCTCCAGACCCGGTTGCGCCTGGATTACCAGCTATGAGTTTTCTGACTCGCCTGTTCCGCCCCCACGTTGAGCTGCCTGCCGAATTGGCAACGCGCCTGGATGCCTGGCGGGCACAGCCGGACCTGAATGAGCGCACACCGCTCAACACCGCGCGCTTCGTGGTGGTGGATGTTGAAACCTCCGGGCTCGATCCGCGCCGTGACCGGTTGTTGGCGATCGGCGCTGTCGTCGTCGAGGCCGGGCGCCTGCGGCCCGGCGAGGGCTACGATGTCACCGTGCACAATCCGGTCCCGAGTGCCCGTGACAATATCCTGGTGCACGGTATTTCGCCGGATGCCCAGACCGGTGGACTGGCCCCCGACGCGGCATTGATGGGATTTCTGGAGCTGGCACGGCACGATGTGCTGGTCGCATATCACGCCGGCTTCGACCAGGCCGTGCTCGGGCGGGCATTGCGCGCACAACTCGGCGTGCGTCTGCCAAATCTCTGGCTGGATGTTGCGCACCTGGCGCCGATGCTGGCGCCGGAAGTGCGCCAGAACAACCGCACGCTGGATGATTGGCTGGCGCAATTCGGCCTGCGTGCCCACGCCCGCCATAGTGCGGCATACGATTCCTACGCCACGGCCGAACTGCTGCTGATTCTGCTGGCGCGCGCTGCGCGCGCCGGTTACTCCAGTGTCGGTCAGCTGCTGGCGGCCGGCGAACAGCGGGAACGGGTTATCTAGTCACAGTTTAGGAGGTGCAGCATGCAACAGAAGAAGAAAAAGGGCGTGACACCCGGATCGGGACGATCCAAGTCACAAAAAAGCAGTTCAATCAACAACAGGAGGGGCAACATGCAACTTACCGAGCAACACCGCGAGTACTGGCGACAAAACGTCAGACTCACGGCGATCCTGCTGGCGATCTGGTTTATCGTAACCTATGTCGTCGGCTGGTTTGCACGTGACCTGAACGCAATCACGATCTTTGGCTTTCCGCTGGGATTCTATATTGGTGCCCAGGGTGCACTGATCGTTTACGTCGTCCTGATCTTTTATTACGCCAAGCGCATGAACCAGCTGGACAAGCAGTTCGGCGTGGCGGAGGAGGAATAAACATGGCGACTCAAACCCAGGCCCAATTTACCCAAGCGCTCAAGAAGTACTACAGCGTTTATACCGGCGGTTTCATCGCCTTCGTGATCCTGCTGGCTATCGGTGAGCAGATGGGCATGACGCCCAAATGGATCGGCTACAGCTTCCTGCTTGCCACGGTCGGCCTGTACGCGCTGATTGGCATCATGTCGCGCACGGCCGACGTTTCCGAGTACTACGTGGCGGGACGGCGCGTGCCGGCCTTCTTCAACGGCATGGCGACCGGCGCCGACTGGATGTCGGCGGCGTCCTTCATTGCCATGGCCGGCGGCCTGTACGTTGGCGGTTACGGCGGGCTGGCCTTCATCATGGGCTGGACCGG
>DKBE01000077.1 GCA_002451085.1 Proteobacteria bacterium UBA6908
GTGCTCATCGACGACCTGGTAACTAAAGGCACGGATAGCGAACCATACCGAATGTTCACCTCGCGCGCCGAATACCGACTGTTACTGCGCGAAGACAACGCCGACCTGCGCCTGACGGAAGCGGGCAGGGCGCTGGGCGTGGTCGATGATGTGCGCTGGCAGCGTTTTGAGGAAAAACGCAACGCCATTGCGCGCGAACAGCAGCGCCTGCAAACCACCTGGCTGCGCGCCGCAGCTGTAACGGAATCCGACGCCGGGCGCGTGCTGGGCGGGGTGTTGTCGCGCGATGCCAGTCTGCTGGACCTGCTGCGCCGCCCGGAAGTGGATTACGAATCATTATTGACGCTGCCCGGCGCCGGTCCGGGGCTTGACGATGACCAGGCCGCCGAGCAGGTGGAAATCCAGGCGAAGTACGCCGGCTACATCGAGCGCCAGCGCGACGAGATCGATCGCCACCAGCGTCACGAAGAAACGTTGTTGCCCGCCAGTCTCGATTACGCCGAGGTACGTGGGCTGTCGATCGAGGTGCGTCAGAAGCTGGATCGTCACCGCCCGGCAACCCTCGGCCAGGCGGCACGCCTCTCTGGCGTCACGCCGGCAGCCATCTCCTTGCTGCTTGTGCACCTCAAGCGTCGCTCGGCCTGAATCCGCTTCTCGCACGTTGAGCCAATGATGTAATAGGCATACGACACTCTTGACGGGCCTTTAGGGGCAGTGGCATGCTAGCCGCGCAATCAACATGGATGGTTGATGATGATGCCGGCAAGGACTGCCTGCTGCATGATTCTGGTTTGTATTCTTTCGGTTACTGCACCGACCCTTTCCGCCGCCCCCGAAGACTGCCCCACGAACGGCGGACAAGCCACCTGCACACCTCCCATTCCGGTCTGGAAACACTCGTTGTGTGACGATGTCGCTGCGTACCTGGTTCGCAGCGCTGTCTGGTGCCGAGTCATGGGCGGAGTTTGGTACGGGCCGTATGCACCGGTGGTCTGCGACGGCGCCGACCCGGACGTTTCGGATGCCGAGATCTATCCATATGCGCTGGCATTCGAGAAAGTCGTACACAACACCCAACAATGTCCAATCTCCGTTCAGGATTCTGGATGGTTGCAACCCGGACAAAGCATCGGCTCATGGAATTGCTGGAGCGGTGGCCCGGTTTACCAGAATGGGGGAGAAACCAGCAATCTGCGCGAGATGCTGTTCACCGGCCAGTCCTTTAATGCCAACACTGGACAGTGCGAAGGGAACTGGAGTGAACGCGTCATCGCACGGCGCGACCTCCGGCTCGGCTGTCCGGACGGCTACACACTGCGGATCGGCGCCAACGGCCAACGGGAATGTTTCTCGCTTGCGCCTCCAAGCTGTCAGATTTCGCTATCCGGTTTCCCGGCCGAAGTCGAGCCCGGCAAGACCGCCGACAACCGGGTGGCGACGGTCAGTTGCACCGGCCGTTCACCGGCCGGGGTCGGTGTAACACTCGTCGCCGACGTGACTGCCAACAGCGGTGGCCACCAACACGACGACGAGGTCCGCCATACCCGACACATGGGCCAACTAGGATCCTTACAAGGCATGAGCACCGAGAACGGCAAGGTCCTGAACGGCGTCACCGATGCCGACGGCAAGCTGTACTTCAGCTTCACCGCCCCGGCCCCGGCCGGGGATCACACCGTCACCGCACAGTGCGCCGACAGCACCAACCCCTGCGGGATGGCACAGGGGGCGGTGTGGGTGGGGATTAAAGATCTGCAAGCAATCGGAGGTGGACCATGGGAACTGGTGGGCGGTAAATCCGAGCATCCTGACAATCATTACCTTACTGTCCCGGCATTTCTCGTGCTGCAGCAACTCTCTGTTCACTGGCGCCACCTCTATGTTCCCTTTGGCCCGGTGTTTGCGGTCAACGACGCGAGTCTGGAACGAGGTGGTTTGTTCGACTGTTGTGAAATCTATACTGATAGGCGTGGAGTGCAGCATGACCGCCGTTACGAGGGGTGGTGGACATCACCACACAGTCAGCACCGCCGAGGTACAGTGGTAGACATACGGGCGAACGGTGGTTCAGGTTCGATAAGGCGTGAAGATGAGGAAGAGTTTGTGGATTATGCAGCAAGAGCATTAGGTGCTGTCGCCCGCATTCACGGTGTAGGCACTGGTCGACACTTTCACGTTTTACTGATGGGAGTTGCGGAATGAGCCCCGAATTGAGATCGATTATTGTGACGTTTGGTATTTTGCTCGGTATCGGCTTGGTAACCGCAGTACACGCAGAGGAAGGAGTGTTTCTCAACCCTGACACCGGCAACTACACGATCCGGTACCACGGTTATGGCGACGTACTGGTCGAAAGTACCTTCTATTCACACAATAATATCGATCCGCACGTGAGATCAATATTTCGTCATTCTGATGATGGTTCAATCTTATATCGCTACAAAGTCAGGAATGGAAGGAATAGCAAGCAAAACCTTACTAGCTTGAGAGTTACCACCCCTCAAGTCGTCACAAATAGCCAAAATGTACCGCCAGGTTGGCATGCAGAAACTCAACTGATTTCAACTTCAAATCCAATCTATGGGGACCTTGGCTACTTTGTAAGCTGGGGTTTTGTGAGCAACCTGGCTTCGAAAGCAGGCATTTCAATTAAAGGTTTAGTGCCAAGTGCCGGTCAAGAATTCGAATTTCGCAGCCCACTTCTTCCTGGAACAGGAATCATGAGCCTCAGGGGTTCTGCACCAGTTACGGAGTTTCCGGATGAAGGACCGGACCCAACGAGCATGGTCGGCATTGCCCTGAGTAAACTTGAACACAACGATTTTGCCACCCGCAACATCGCCGCCCCCCGTATCCCCAACCCTGCGCCCTATAACGCATTGGTCGTGCTGGCTGGAATCCAGAAGCATCTCGACACCGACCTCGTCAGCCTGAAGCTCGTTGAGCCAGCCCTGGTCACCGACCTCGACCGCTGGCTGGGCGCCGCCATCGCGGCCGCCGGCCAGGGAAACACCCAGGCCCTGCGAGCCAGTCTGCAAGAGGCCCGCAAGTTGCTCAAGCAAGAGCACCAGGACCTCGACAAGGACGACGACCTCGACGAAGACGATAAGCCGACCCAGATCAAACCTCGCATCGACAAACTGGCCGCGCGGGCGCTGGATTTCGACCTGCGCTATGTGGAGAACCGGATCAAGGACGAGTGATCGGTTCGGCAACCGTCAATCAGCGCATGTTCATGCTGGACGGGGCGGCAGGCGCAGCCGGCGCAGCCGGTTGAGCCGGGGCGGTTGCGGGGGCTGCCGCCTTCGGTGCTTCATAGGAAAAAGTGCTGGCCCCAAGTGTGCCGCCGGTCTCATCGACGACCGACACCTTCCATTCGCCGGTCCAACTCGGGTCGAGGGTCTTGCTTGAAAACACACGCCAGCGGTCACTGCCGACGTCGAAGCTGACTTCCGACATCACTTTGCCGTCGTGTTCCCAGCGGTGGGTGATCTTGTGGTTCGCGGCGTCCTTGATCTCGGTGAAGAAGTAGATCTGGGTCTTGTCGTTCGTGAGGTTCGTGACCTTGTCGGTCGGCTCGCGGTCCTGCACGGCGTTGGTGAACTGGGCGCGCGCCACGCTGCCGGCCGGTTTGGCCGGGGCGGGGGCCTGCGTTGTGGCTGCCGGCGCCGGGGCGGACTGAGACGGAACGGCCTCGGCCGCGTACACTGGAGCGATGGCGAGGGCTGATAGCAATACGAACAGATTCTTCATTATGTCCTCCGTGGCGTGTGTAAGGATAATCCTGCAGGAACGTCAGCCTAAACCAGGGGAGCCGTAATCGGGCAACGGGGCGGGACGAAACGTGCCTCCCTCGCGACCAGCGGCCATATCTCATCCTTCACCTACCACAACAGGGAGCCATCACATGCGACTGTCTATACCGTTTTTCATTTGCGCCATTCTTGCCATAGCACCTGCCCACGCGGAGAGCACCATGATTACCAAAAAGAGCAGTCACAGCGTGAAAGTGACACTTGACCGTCTGGAAGCGGCGCTCAAGGAGAAGGGCATCGGTGTAGCGGTACGCTGGGATCACGCCGCGGCGGCAAAAAAGGTGGGCATGTCTCTTAAGCCGGCAGAGGTATTGATCTTCGGCAACCCCAAGCTCGGCACGCCGCTCATGCAGAGCAATGTGCGCGTCGGTCTTGATCTGCCGCTCAAGGTATTGGCCTGGGAAGACGACAAGGGTCAGGTCTGGGTCGGGTATACCCAGCCCGACGCACTCGCGGCGCGCTTCGACATCAAAGACCAGGGCGAGGTGGTGAAGAAGATCACCGGCGCGCTGGATGGTTTGACCAACCAGGCCATTCATCCCTGATTCATCCCGGCACGCTGATACGGCGGACATTGCCGTACAGCGTGCCCGTTGTCACAATGCGCCGGCGTTAGGCCACACGAGCGGCGCATGAAACTCGAGCAACGACTGCACCAGGGTATTTCCGGCATCGGTCTCAACCTGACGGCCGCCGCCGAGGCGCAGCTGTTGAATTACCTGCAGTTGCTGGCCAAGTGGAACCAGGCCTATAACCTCACGGCTGTGCGTGACCCGGAAGAGATGGTGACCCGCCACCTGCTCGATAGCCTGGTGATCGAACCTTATCTGCAGGGTCCGCGGGTGCTGGATATCGGCACGGGCCCCGGGTTGCCCGGCATTCCACTGGCGCTGGCACGGCCGGACCTGTCATTCACGCTGCTCGACGCCAATGCCAAGAAAACCCGGTTCGTCACCCAGGCCATCGGCGAACTGGGGCTCAAAAACGCCGATGTGGTGCAATCCCGGGTCGAAAATTACCGTCCCGTCGGCAAATTCGATACCTTGATCTCTCGCGCATTTGCCGGAATTGCTGATATGCTGGCGCTCGCTCGTCATTTGTGTGCACCGCACGGCCGGTTTTTGGCCATGAAGGGCACCTATCCAGAGGAGGAGTTGGCGGCGGTTCCGGCAGAGTTCGCCACCGAGGTGGTGGCGCTCACGGTGCCCGGTCTCGAGGCGGAGCGGCACCTGGTGATTCTGACGCCGCGACCGTGACACATTATTAGATGGATATGGCCAAGGTCATCGCAGTTACCAACCAAAAGGGCGGGGTCGGCAAGACCACGACCTCTATCAATCTTGCCGCGTCGCTGGCCAAGACCAAGCGGCGCGTGCTGCTGATTGATATCGACCCGCAGGGCAACGCCACCATGGGCAGCGGTATACCCAAGGACGAGGTCGACGAAACCGTTTACCAGGTGCTGCTCGGGCTCGAGCCGATCGAGCGGGTTGTGAAGCCCACCGAAGGTGGTTACGACCTGGTGCCGGCCAACAGCGATCTGGCCGGGGCCGAGATCGAGCTGATTTCGATCGATCGCCGCGAACGCCGGTTGCGCGGTGCTATTGAATCGGTGTCCGGCCGCTATGACTACATCCTGATCGACTGCCCGCCGTCGCTCAATCTCTTGACCATCAACGCCCTGGTGGCATCGCAGGCGGTGTTGATCCCGATGCAGTGCGAGTATTACGCGCTTGAAGGGCTGTCCTCGCTGGTGGCCACCGTCCAGCGCATTCGCGAGTCGCTCAATCCGCGTCTGGAAATCGGCGGTTTGCTGCGCACCATGTTCGATCCGCGCAGCACCTTGGCCAACGAAGTATCGGCACAGTTGCTCAAGCACTTCGGCGACAAGCTCTTTAATACCATCATTCCGCGCAACGTGCGCCTGGCCGAGGCACCCAGCTACGGCAAGCCGGTGATCGCCTATGATCTGCACTCCAAGGGTGCGCAGGCCTACCTGGCCCTGGCCGGCGAGATGCTGCGCCGCGACGAGGCCGCCTGAGCGTGAATGATCCGACGGATACCCCGCCCATGACCACCAAGAAACCCCGACTCGGCCGCGGCCTCGACGCCTTGCTCGGCAGCGCGCTTGAATCCGTCGCGGCCTCCTCGGGCCGGGAGGAGATGAAGCACCTGCCGGTCGACCTGCTGCAGCGCGGCAAGTACCAGCCACGTACGCACATGAGCGAAGAGGCGCTGGAAGAACTGGCCAACTCGATCAAGGCCCAGGGTGTGGTGCAGCCGATCGTGGTGCGTCCGATCGGTGAAGGTCGTTACGAGATCATCGCCGGCGAGCGCCGCTGGCGCGCCTCGCAGCGCGCCGGGCTGCACAGCATTCCGGCGGTGGTGCGCGACATTCCCGACGAAGCGGCCATCGCAATCGCGCTGATCGAAAACATCCAGCGCGAAAACCTGAATCCGGTCGAAGAGGCCATGGCGCTGCAGCGCCTGATCGACGAATTCGGCATGACCCATCAGCAGACCGCTGAAAGTGTCGGCCGTTCGCGCGCCGCGGTGACCAACCTGCTGCGCTTGCTCACGCTGAATGCCGATGTCCGCGAAATGCTCGAACAGGGCAAGATGGACATGGGCCATGCGCGTGCCCTGCTGGCCCTGAGCGGACCGGACCAGAGCAGCGCCGCCCGGCACGTGGTCGACAAGGGTTTGTCGGTGCGTGAAACTGAACAGTATGTCCGTCGGCTCACGGCCCGACCGCACGCCCCAAAGGCCGCGCGGTTGACGCGCGATCCGGACATTCGGGCCCTGGAGGAGCGGCTGTCCGACAAGCTCGGTGCGCGCGTGCACGTCCAGCACACCAGTGCCGGGAAGGGCAAGCTCGTCATCGAATACACGAGCATGGATGAGCTGGACGGCATCCTCGCACGCATCAAGTAATCCGACTACGCTGTACAGAAGAACTGGAAAAACGGAGAAGGAGATGACGATGACGACACCGGTACGCCTGCTTGCGACCCTGGCCGCTGCGTTCCTGTGGAGCGCTGTGGCGCACGCCGATCTCGACCATATCAAGCGCTCGGCCGAGGCCGGCGACGCCGAAGCGCAACTTGAGCTCGGGATCCTGTTTCAGTATGGCTTCCGGCTCAAGGACAACGAAATCCCGGCGCTGACCTGGTACTCGATCTCGGCCAACCAGGGCAACGCCAAGGCCGCCAAACTGCGCGACGCCCTGATGAGCAAGATGAATCCGAAGGAAGTCGAGGAGGCCATGGAACAGGTGAAGTCGTTCAAGGCCAAGCCGCTGCCGGCGGGCACGGCCCCGTTCCCGGCCGCACCGACTCCGGAAACCAAGCCGGAATCCGCTTCGGCGCCAACTCCGGCCGCCACTCCGGAACCGGCCGCGCCGGTACCGGCACCCGCCGCTGCACCGGCAGAACCGGCTCCCGCCGCACCTGCCCCGGCCCCGACGGAAGCCGCACCACCGCCGTCCTCGCCTCCTCCTACCGGTCAGTAATCACGTCCGGGTAGCCAGCCGCGCTCGATTCAGGCCGCTTCCAGTTCGGCCCTGAAGCGCGCCTCATCAAATGTCGCACCCAAATGCCGGGTAACGATCCGTAAATCCTGTTCGGCATTGTCGAGGCAGCTGGTGGCACCGGGTGACGGCGTCATGTTGAAAATCACGCCCAGGCCGGTATCGATCTTGGCCTCACCCATGAGCAATTTCTTTTCGCGTCGGTCTACGAGTTGCGGGCGCAGCCCGCCGAACCCTTTGGCAAAACGCAGCTCGCTGAGATTCAGCCCGGGAATGATCTTGCGCGCATCGCGCAGAAACAGGCGGCGGCGTATTCCCGGCAGCTCAAACAGCATGTTTTTGATGATGTAGCGGCGGACATCGGCGTCGATGAACATATCGGCCAGTACCGCAAGCAACGCGGTGTCGAAACGCACCACCCGCAGGAAATCGACGGTCGAGGCAAGATGATAGCGTTCCAGCTCCGGCAGGATCAGCGCCGTCGGCCCGAAACGCGTCGCGTCACCCATTAACAGATCCGGATCGCCGTGGATCGCGGCGAACGGCAGCTTGTCATTCTGCACGGTATAGACCTTGCCGTTCAGGCGTTTCGGGGTGAAGTAGAAGCTGCCGGCCACCGGCAGGCAGGAAAATTCGCGTCCATAGCCCATCTGCTGGGCGAGAAACAGACTGTGGCCACCGGCCGAGACGACCACGGCACCCGTCATGATCGTGTTGTGGTTGGTCTCAACCTCAAACCCATGACCGGAGGCCCGGACATGCAGCGCGCGCGTGTTCAAATGGATTTGCACATCCGGGTTTTCGATGCGTGCATGGGTGGCGAAGGAGTTGGCGAGCGCAGCAAAATTCGCCGCCGTGTGTTCATGCTCCGCACCGCAGGCCACCAATTCTTCCGGTCGTGATCGTCCATGGGCAAACACCACGTGAGGCTCGAGGCGCGCGATCTCGGACACTTCGAAAAGACGCAGCCACGGATAGTGCGGAGCAAATTCGCGGAAGCGTGCGCGCAATCGGGTGCATTCCTCTGGACCCACTCCCAGCACCATTTTGGAATAGCGATGCAGCAGGTCCTCGTCCGCGGCGAGCCGCATGGCGTAGTTGGCCACGAGACCTGCGGCGCGCTTGACCGCAAGCGCCTTGACCAGGGTGTAGTTGGTTTCGATGTCTCCACAATGCAGCGTCTGGCTGTTGTGGGTGGCGGCGCTGTTGACCTGCGCCAGGGCCGGATATTTTTCGATCAACACCAGGCGCCGGATGGTGCTGTAGCGCGCGGCCGCAAACAGCAGCGCCGTACCACTGATGCCGCCGCCAATGATCACCAGATCAGCCGTTTGCTGGCGGGCCATGAGATCGATCCCGGATGATTTCCTGAAGAGTAGTTTTTCGCGGGTGCCGGGACAAGCTAAGATGCGTAATCCATATCATTCAGAATCGTGAGCACGCCATGACCAGCACCCAGATCTTCGATGTCACCGAAGCCGACTTCGAGGCGCGCGTGATCGACGCCTCGCAGACCACTCCGGTGATGGTTGATTTCTGGGCCGATTGGTGCCCACCGTGCCGGGCGCTGACGCCGGTGCTGGAACGGGTCACTGAGGAATATGCCGGTCGCGTGACCCTGGCCAAGGTTGACGCCGACGACAACATGAAACTCGCCGGCCGCTACCAGCTGCGCGGATTTCCCACGGTGCTGTTGTTCGTGAAGGGTGAGCTGGTGGACCGTTTTTCGAGCGCCCGGTCACCCGATTTTGTGCGTGAATTTCTCGACCGGCATCTCGATTAGCCGACCGCTGCGGCAGCTGTGGACAGCAAGGCAGGACTCGGTAACATAGGGATGATGGAGCTGGGACGCCGCCGCCGCTGTCCTCCCGGCAGCCCCAGTATTGTCAAATTGCATAACTACAAATCACGGCCGGAATGCCTGCGGGGATCAAATGCTTGTCAAAGACATCATGAGCACGACTGTGAAAACGGCAAAACCGGCTGACCCGGTCCGGGACATCGCCACCATTATGTGTTTCAACAAGATCAGCGGCTTACCGGTCGTGGATGGCGAGGGGCATCTGGTCGGGATGATCTCTGAAAAGGATATTCTGCATGCCATGTTTCCCAAGCTGCAGGATTTCATCGCGAATCCTTCTACGCCCGATTTCGAAGCCCTTGAGCATGAGTACCGGGATGTGGTCAATCTGCAGGTCGCCGATCTGATGACGGCCATTGTTCACTCTGCCGAGCCGGATATGCCGGTTCTGAAGGCCGCTTCGATCATGTTTCGTAACCGCATCCGCCGTATCCCGGTCGCCAAAAATGGGCTGCTGCTCGGGATTGTGAGTATCGGTGACGTACATAAGGCCATGTTTCGCAAGAACTTAACGCTTCCTGCTTAGTTTTTGCCTAGCATTTAAAAATATTATTTCATCATTCCCTTATCATTGACCCCGCCCGTCGGGGTCTTTTATACTGCGCGCCCTGCGTTTTGGGCAGGCGAGACCATTCCGGCAGCGCAGCATCGTTACTCTGCCGTCTTCCGTTCATGCCGTTTGGCCAGCGGGCGTCTCCCACACGATGGGATATAAATCAATAGCTTATTACGTTGTGCTGGCGCAAACAGGAATTGCGCTCGTGCTTGCCTTGGTCTGCACGGCCATTTGGGGATGGTCCACGGCCAGTGCCGCGCTGATCGGCGCGGCCATCGGTGTGGTGACCAGTTTACAGATGGCAGTGTGGGTCTTCAGGGGCAAGGCCGAACAGTCTGCCAAACAGGTGGTATTGCGTTTCTACTCGGCCGAGGCCGTGAAGTTGGCAATGACAGTCGGTTTATTTGCTTTCACCGTCGGCGTGCTCGGGGTGGCGTTTCTCCCCTTGATCGTCGGCTATAGTCTGACCCTGGTAGCCTACTGGCTGGCACTGCTTCCGGTGCAGCCAAAGCCGGAATTTAAGTGACTTTGTACCATGAGCGCATCTGAAGGCCAGACATCTGCAACGGACTACATCGTCCACCATCTCACCAACCTGAAGATGGATGTCGGTGGGTCGGCCCTGCATCTGGATACGCTGTTCTTCTCGCTGTTGTTGGGCCTCGTCATTGTGGTGCTGTTCGGAATGGCGGCGCGCCGCGTCACCAGCGGTGTTCCGGGCGGTTTACAGAATTTCGCCGAAATTCTCGTCGAGTTCGTCGACAAACAGGTGAAAGACACCTTCCACGGCCGCAGCGCCCTGATCGCCCCGCTAGCGCTCACCATCTTTTGTTGGGTATTCCTGTGGAATGCCATGGATCTGGTACCGGTCGACCTGCTGCCCGAAACCGGCAAGCTCGTGGGCGTCCACTACCTGCGGGTCGTTCCCTCCACCGACCTCAACGCCACGTTCGGCCTGTCGTTGTCGGTGCTGGCGCTGATCATTATCTACAATTTCAAGATCAAGGGCCCGATCGGCTTCGCGAAGGAATTTCTCACGCACCCGTTCGGACCGTACCTGTTTCCGGCCAACCTGCTGCTCAATCTGGTGGAGCTGGCGGCCAAGCCGATTTCGCTGGCTCTGCGACTGTTCGGCAACATGTACGCCGGCGAAATGATCTTCATCCTGATTGCGCTGATGTATGGTGGGGGCTGGCTGCTCGGTTCGCTCGCCGGTGTGCTGCAGCTCGGCTGGGCAATCTTCCACATTCTTATTATCACGCTGCAGGCATTTATCTTTATGGTACTGACGATCGTGTACCTCAGCATGGCCAGCGAGAGCAGTCACTGATCCGGTTTCGACTTTCAACTTAATTATCTCTTTCGGAGGAACAACAATGGAAACTCTGTATGGCATGACCGCGGTGGCGGTGGGCATCATCCTCGGCATGGGCGCGCTCGGCACCGCAATTGGTTTCGGCATCCTCGGTGGCAAGTTCCTCGAAGGCGCGGCGCGCCAGCCCGAAACCGTACCGATGCTGCAGGTGAAGATGTTCATCGTTGCCGGTCTGCTCGACGCGGTGACCATGATTGGTGTCGGTCTGGCGCTGTGGTTTACCACCGCCAATCCTTTCGTTGCGGCGCTTAAGGCCGCCGCCGGTCACTAATCGGACCGCCTGGCAATCATGCCGCGGTCCCGCCGTTTCAACGGGGAGTTTGCACCGTGAACATTAATCTATACACGCTCATTGGCCAGATGATCAGCTTCGCGCTGCTCGTCTGGTTCACGATGAAGTTTGTGTGGCCGCCACTGATGCGCGCCATGGAAGAACGTCAAAAACGCATCGCCGACGGTCTCGCCGCCGCTGAACGTGGTCATCTCGAATTCGACCTGGCCCAGCAGAAAGCGGCGGAGTCGTTGCGCGAAGTGCGCGAGCACACGGCAGATATGTTGGCGGAGGCCGGCAAACGCGCCGCCCAGCTCCTGGACGAGGCCAAGCTGCAGGCGAAGGAAGAGGGCGCACGAATGATCGCCGCCATGCGCGCAGAGGCCGAACACGAGCGCAACGCGGCGCGTGAGCAGTTACGTCAGGCTGTCGCCGAGCTGGCCGTGGCGGGTGCCGCAAAGATTCTCGAAAAGGAAATCGATGCGAAAGCCCACGCCAGACTCCTCGACAGCGTGGTCAAGGAACTTTAAGGCCCGCCCATGACAGAGCGGACTACACTTGCCCGTCCCTACGCCGAAGCGGTGTTCCGTCTCGCGTCCGAGCACAAGGCGCTCAAGCAATGGTCGGAGATGCTGCAGCTGGCGGTCGCCGTGATGCAAGATCCGCAGGTTGCCGTGCTCGTGGAAAATCCCCGCGTGCCGCGCACCCGGTTTGTCGAGTTCTTTCTCGATATTTGTGGCAAGCGACTCGACCGGGATGGTGCCAACCTCATCCGCCTGCTGAGCGAAAACCATCGGCTCGCGCTCCTGCCCGAGATTGTCGCCTTGTATGAGGCGATGCGCGCCAGTGCCGAGAGCCGAATCGAGGCTGAGGTCATCTCGGCCTACGCCATCGACGAACCCCAGCTCGTGGCGATTGCCGGCGCACTCAAGCGACGCCTGGGTTGCGACATCGATCTCGTGACACGAATTGATCCGGCACTGCTTGGCGGCATTGTGATCCGCGCCGGCGACCTCGTGATTGACGGCTCCGTGCAGGGCAAACTGCACGCGCTGGCCACCCATTTGAACCGCTAAAGGTAGTGTTATGAACCAGCTCAACCCTTCCGAAATCAGCGAACTGATCAAGTCCCGCATCGAAAAATTCGAGGCGAAGGCCGAGGCACGCACCGAAGGCATGGTGGTCAGCGTCACCGACGGTATCGCGCGCCTCCACGGCCTGAGCGATGTGATGCAGGGCGAAATGATCGAGTTTCCGGGAAACACCTACGGCCTTGCGCTCAACCTTGAGCGCGACTCCGTGGGCGCGGTGATTCTCGGTGAGTACAAGCACATCACCGAAGGCGACAGCGTGCGTTGCACCGGCAAGATCCTGGAGGTGCCGGTCGGCGAGGCGCTGATCGGACGCGTGGTGGATGCACTCGGTGCACCGATCGACGGTCGCGGCCCGATCAAATCGGAAGAGACCAGCCCGATCGAAAAAATCGCACCGGGCGTCATCTCGCGCAAATCGGTAGCACAGCCAGTCCAGACCGGCCTCAAGGCCATCGACGCCATGGTACCGATCGGTCGTGGCCAGCGCGAACTGATTATCGGTGACCGTCAAACCGGCAAGACGGCGGTGGCGGTGGACACGATCATCAACCAGAAGGGCACCGGCATTATCTGCATCTACGTCGCCATCGGGCAGAAGGCCTCCAGCGTTGCCTCGGTGGTGCGCAAGCTCGAAGAGAACGGGGCCATGGGCCACACCATCGTGGTCGCCGCGACCGCCGCGGATTCCGCAGCCATGCAGTACATCGCGCCGTACAGCGGTTGCACCATGGGCGAATATTTCCGTGACTCCGGACGCGACGCGCTGATTATCTATGACGATCTCACCAAGCAGNNTGCTGCTGCGCCGCCCGCCGGGTCGCGAAGCCTATCCGGGTGACGTGTTCTATCTGCACTCGCGCCTGCTGGAACGTGCCGCGCGCGTGAACGAGGAATACGTCGAGAAAATGACCAAAGGCCAGGTCAAGGGCCAGACTGGCTCGCTGACCGCGCTGCCGATCATTGAAACCCAGGCCGGTGACGTGTCGGCGTTCGTGCCGACCAACGTGATCTCAATCACCGACGGCCAGATCTTCCTCGAAACGGATCTGTTCAATGCCGGCGTGCGACCGGCCATCAACGCCGGTCTGTCGGTCTCGCGCGTCGGTGGTGCCGCCCAGACCAAGATCATCAAGAAATTCGGTGGCGGTGTGCGACTGGCGCTCGCCCAGTATCGTGAACTCGCGGCGTTTGCGCAGTTTGCTTCCGATCTGGACGCCGTGACCAAGAAGCAGCTCGACCGTGGCAGCCGCATCATGGAGCTCATGAAGCAGAAGCAGTATTCGCCCATGACCGTGGCACAGATGGCCGTTTCGCTGTATGCCGTCAACCAGGGTTATCTCGATGACGTCGACGCCAAGAAGGTGCAGTCGTTCGAGACGGGCCTGCAAACATTCATGAAGCAGAAGCACCAGGCGTTGCTGGACGCAATCAACGCCAAGCCGGAATTCAGCGACGACATCGAGAAGCAGTTGCGCACCGCGCTCGATAACTTCAAGTCCACGCAGAGCTGGTAACAGCGGAATCGAGCCATGGCCGTCGGCAAAGAGATTCGTACCAAGATCAAGAGCGTGCAGAGCACGCAGAAGATCACGCGCGCCATGGAGATGGTCGCCGCCAGCAAGATGCGCAAGGCCCAGGAGCGCATGCGCATGGCCCGGCCGTACGCCGACAAGCTGCGCAACGTCATCGGCCACCTCGCATATGCCCATCCGGAATACAAGCATCCGTTCCTGGTCGCGCGCGACACCAAGCGTGTCGGGTTAATCGTGGTAACGTCGGATCGCGGCCTGTGCGGCGGGCTCAACACCAACCTGCTCAAGACCACGCTGTATACGCTGCGTGACTGGAGCGGCCAGAAGGTCGACGTCGAGCTGTGCACCATCGGTTCCAAGGGCTTTAATTTTCTGAAACGCGTTGGTGGCCACATCGTTTCGCACGTTTCGCATCTCGGCGACACACCGCGTGTCGAGCAGCTGATTGGCACGGTGAAGACCATGCTCGACAACTATACCGCCGGCAAGATCGACCGGTTGTTCATCGTCTACAACCGTTTCATCAATACCATGTCGCAGCAGCCCATCGTCGAGCAGCTGTTGCCGTTGCCGCCGGCCCAGACCGACGAAGCCCAAAAGCTCCAGCATCACTGGGATTACATCTACGAGCCGGACTCCAAGGAAGTCATCGATGAGCTGCTGACGCGCTATATCGAAACACTGGTGTACCAGTCGGCGGTGGAAAATCTGGCCAGCGAACAGTCGGCGCGCATGGTGGCGATGAAGGCCGCCAGTGACAATGCCGGCAAGCTGATCGACGAACTGAAGCTGCGCTACAACAAGGCGCGCCAGGCGGCGATTACCCAGGAAATTTCGGAGATCGTTGGCGGCGCTGCCGCGGTCTGACAGGTTTTGATTTTTTAGAGGCACTGAACAATGGCTAACGCTAGTGGAAAAGTCGTACAGATCATCGGCGCGGTGGTGGACGCGGAATTCCCGCGTGACAAGCTGCCGAAGGTGTATGACGCCCTCAAGGTCGAGAGCGCCGATCTGACGCTGGAAGTCCAGCAACAGCTTGGCGACGGCGTGGTGCGCTGCATCGCCATGGGCACGACCGACGGTCTGCGCCGCGGTGTCAGCGTGGCCAACACCGGCGCACCGATCTCGGTGCCAGTCGGGCAGAAGACCCTCGGGCGCATCATGAACGTGCTTGGCAACCCGATTGACGAGAAGGGGCCGGTCGGTGCCGACAAGGTCATGCCGATCCACCGCGCGGCGCCCAAGTACGATGAACTCGCGCCCTCGACCGAGCTGCTCGAAACCGGCATCAAGGTGATCGATTTGATGTGCCCGTTTGCCAAGGGCGGCAAGGTCGGCCTG
>DKBE01000001.1 GCA_002451085.1 Proteobacteria bacterium UBA6908
ATCGACGGCCGCGGCTGGCGCACCGGTGCGGTGGTCGAGAAGCGCGAAATTCCGATGTATTACCTGGCCATCACGAAATATGCCGAGGAGCTGCTCACCGACCTCGAACAGCTGACCGAATGGCCGGAGCGCGTGCGCACCATGCAGGCCAACTGGATTGGCAAGAGTGTCGGTGTGCGCTTTGCCTTCCCGTACAAACTCGATGGCCGGGATGAACAACTGTGGGTGTTTACGACCCGCGCCGATACCATCATGGGCGTGACGTTCTGCGCGGTCGCCGCTGAGCATCCGCTCGCCACGCAGGCAGCCAGGAACAACCCGAAGCTCGCCGCCTTCATCGACGAATGCAAGCGCGGATCGGTCATGGAGGCGGACATCGCCACCATGGAAAAGAAAGGCATGCCGACCGGCATGTCCGTCAGCCATCCGCTCACGGGCGAACCGGTTCCGGTGTGGGTGGGCAACTATGTGCTCATGGGTTATGGCGAGGGTGCGGTGATGGCAGTGCCGGCACACGACGAACGCGATTTCCATTTTGCCAAGCAGTACGGCCTGCCGATCAAGCAAGTGATCGCCGTGAATGACGGCACATTCTCCACCGATGTCTGGGCCGACTGGTATGCCGACAAGGAGCGTGGCCGCTGTGTGAACTCGGGCAAGTACGATGACCTCGGATATTCGGCCGCTGTCGACGCCATTGCCGCCGACCTGGAGACCAAGGGCCTTGGTGGCAAGCAGGTGATGTGGCGGCTGCGCGACTGGGGTGTTTCACGCCAGCGTTACTGGGGCTGTCCGATCCCGATTATTCATTGCGCCGACTGCGGCGATGTGCCGGTGCCCGATCGGGACCTGCCAGTCGTGCTGCCGGAGGACTGTGTGCCGGACGGTTCCGGCAATCCGCTCAACAAGCGCCCCGACTTTGTGAACTGCCAGTGCCCGACGTGCGGGAAGGACGCGCGACGCGAAACCGACACCATGGATACCTTTGTGGATTCCTCCTGGTACTACGCGCGCTTTGCCAGCCAGCGCAGCAAGAGCACGATGGTCGATCGCGAGACGAAATACTGGATGCCGGTCGATCAGTACATCGGCGGCATCGAGCATGCCATCCTGCATCTGCTGTACTCGCGCTTCTGGTGGAAGGTGCTGCGCGACGAGGGGCTGGTGCAGGGCGATGAGCCATTCAGGCGCCTGCTGACCCAGGGCATGGTGCTGAATGAAATCTTCTTTCGCAAGCCTGCCAGCGGCCGCATTCAGTATTTCAATCCGGCCGATGTCGATCTGCAGCATGACGACAAGGGCAATCGCATCGGCGCGGTGCTGAAGATCGACGGCCAGCCGGTGGAGTCGGGCGGTATCGGCACCATGTCCAAGTCCAAGAATAACGGCATCGATCCGCAGGCGCTGATCGATCAGTACGGCGCCGACACGGCACGCCTGTTCACCATGTTTGCGGCACCGCCCGAGGACACGCTCGAATGGTCAGATGCCGGTGTCGAGGGCGCGAACCGGTTCCTGCGACGCCTGTGGAAACTGGTGGCCGAGCATGTGAACGCCGGACCGGTACCGAAAGCCGATTTTGCGCAACTGTCGGTGGAATTAAAGGATCTGCGCCGCCTGACCCACCAGACCCTGGCGAAAGTGACCGACGATATCGGTCGACGTCGCACCTTTAATACGGCAATCGCGGCAACCATGGAACTCATCAATGCCGTGGCCAAAAACCATGACCTGTCGGCTGCGGCACGTGCCGTGCGTCACGAGGCACTGGAAATGATCGTGCTGGTGCTGTCACCGATCGTCCCGCACATCAGCCATGGGTTGTGGCGTGCACTCGGGAATCCAGAGGCGGTGATCGACGCGCGCTGGCCATCGGTTGACGAAACGGCACTGAAGCGAGATCAGCTCGACCTCGTGGTGCAGGTCAATGGCAAGTTGCGCGGAAAGGTTGTTGTCCCCGTCGCGGCAGCTGAAGATCAGGTACGCGAGTTGGCCCTGGCAGACGACAATGTGCAACGCCATATTGCCGGCAAGGCGATCAAGAAGGTGATTGTCGTGCCCGGCAAGCTGGTGAATATCGTGGTGACCCCATGAGGCGCGCCGCCGTTCTGCTGATCGCCGCGCTGGTGTCGGCCTGCGGCTTCCACCTGCGCGGGGCGTCATCGATCAAGATGCCGTCGGAGCTCGCGGTCATGCGCGTCACCATGGGTGGCGCCAGTTACCCGCCGTTGCTGGTCGAGGTGCGCAATGCCCTGCTGGCACTCGGCGATGTGCGCCTGACCGACGATGTATCGGCTGGTGTGCCGGTGCTGCATTTACATAGCGAATTTAGCGGCAGCGATGTCCTGGCAATCGATAGCAGCGGCCGTGTCAGTGCCTACGTGCTCAATTACCGGGTCGATTTCTCGCTTGATGGCACGGATGGCAAACCGCTGCTGGCCCGGCAGGCGGTCCGGTTGCAGCGGGAGTACAGCTTTGACCGTCTGAACGTGATTGCCACCGAAAAGCAGAGTGAATTGTTGCAGACCGAGATGCGCCGCGATGCCGCCCAGCAGATCCTGCGGCGCCTGGCCAGCCTCAATTTCGCCCACCGGGCCAATGGCAATGCCAGTCAGCCCTGAACAGCTCGGACGCGCGCTGGGACGTGGCCTGGCGCCGCTTTACCTGATCAGTGGCGACGAGCCCCTGCTCGTGGATGAGAGTCTGGAGGCGATTCGCACCCGCGCTCGCACCGATGGCTATCTGGAACGCAGTGTCTTTTCGGTCGAATCCGGGTTCGACTGGAATATCCTTCGTACCGAATGCCAGTCGTTATCGTTGTTTGCCGATCGCCGCCTGATCGAATTGCGGTTGCCGACCGGCAAGCCGGGCGACGCTGGCGCGGAGCTGATAACGGAGTTTGCCGAACGTCCATCCCCGGATCTGCTGCTGGTGGTGATCAGCACGAAGTTGGACAAGGGCAGTCGCGACAGCCGNNGCATGGACTTCAGCCCGAACCCGGCGTGGTCGATCTGATTGCCTGGCACCTGGAAGGCAATCTCCTCGCGGTCGCGCAGGAGGTGGACAAGCTGGGCATGCTGGTTGGACGCGGGACGGTCACGCGCGCCGAGGTTGAAGCCAGCCTGGCGGACAGTGCACGTTTCAATGTGTACCAGTTGGTGGACGCCGCGCTGTCCGGCGATGCCGTGGTGGTGCGACGCATGCTGGCCAGCTTGCGTGCCGATGGTACGGAGCCGATACTGATGCACTGGGCGCTGGCGCGTGAATTGCGCAGCCTGGCGCCCTTGGCGCAGGAGCGTGCGCGCGGCAAGCCCGAGGCGGCAGTGCTGGCGAGGGTGTGGCAGATTCGGCGACCGTTGGTGGCCCGGGCGCTGAAGCGGTTGACCCTGACGGCACTCTATCGTTTGATGCGTCAGGCGGCGACGCTGGACCGGGTCATCAAGGGTCAGGCGGCGGGTGACCGCTGGCTAGAACTTGAACGGTTGTTGCTGGCCGTGTGTGGCCTGCCGCACTGCGCGGTTGAATTTTCGGAGGACGCAGGATGAAGGCGGTAATCTCAAAGAGCGACATCAGCGACATTCGCCAGTACATGCAGGAGCTGGGTCAGCGCGCTCGCCGAGCTGCTGTGCACATGAGTCGGGCCGAAACCGCGGCGAAGAATGCCGCGCTGGTAGCCATCGCCGAGGCCATCGAACGATCGCGTGAGTCGCTGATCGTCGAGAACAAAAAGGATCTCGAGGCCGGCCGCCAGAACGGACTCGATGAAGCCCTGCTGGACCGACTGACCCTCAATGCCGATCGTATCGCCGGCATGGCCGATGGATTACGCCAGATCGCGCAGCTCCCGGACCCGGTCGGCGAAATCACCGACCTCAATTATCGTCCGTCCGGCATTCAGGTCGGACGCATGCGTGTGCCGCTCGGCGTGATTGGAATTATCTATGAATCGCGTCCGAACGTGACTGCCGATGCCGCCGGGCTGTGCCTGAAGAGCGGCAATGCCGCGATCCTGCGCGGCGGCAGCGAGGCCATTCACTCGAACCGGGCGATCGCCACCTGCATTCAGGCAGGCCTCAAGTCGGCCGGCTTGCCGGAGGACGCGGTGCAAGTCGTCGCGACGACCGACCGTGCCGCCGTGGGGGAACTCATCACGCTGAAGCCGTATGTCGATGTGATCGTGCCGCGCGGTGGCAAGTCGCTCATCGAGCGTATCAGCACCGAGGCTACGATCCCGGTGATCAAGCATTTGCATGGCATCTGCCATGTTTATATCGATGACCAGGCTGACCTCGACAAGGCGGTACCGGTNNGTATTCAGGCCGCCAGTGAGGACGACTGGCACACCGAATACCTGGCGCCGATCCTGTCGATCCGGGTGGTCGACGGCCTTGATCAGGCGATTGCGCACATCGGCCAGTATGGTTCGCAGCACACCGACAGTATCGTGACCGAAAGCCTCACTCGGGCGCGCCGGTTTTTGCGCGAGGTCGATTCGAGTTCGGTAATGGTCAATGCCTCGACTCGCTTCGCCGACGGCTTCGAGTATGGCCTTGGCGCCGAAATCGGCATCTCTACCGACAAGTTGCATGCCCGCGGACCAGTAGGTCTCGAAGGGCTCACGTCGGTGAAATTTATCGTGCTGGGTGATGGGCATATTCGGAAATAGCAGTGCGGGTCGAGGGCTGAAGGGCAACCCCCGCTCGTACTCTGAATCTCGTGCCCTGACCCTGTGATCGGTATTTTCGGCGGCACCTTCGACCCTATCCACTACGGCCACCTTCGTCCGGCCGAAGAGGCCCGTGATCAGCTGGCGCTCAAGGAAGTGCGCTTTGTGCCGGCCGGGCAACCACCGCTGCGTACGCGCCCGGTTGCCAGCGCAGCGCAGCGCCTGGCCATGGTGGAGTTGGCGATTCGCGGCATCGATCGGTTCCGTGTTGATGCCCGTGAGCTGCTGCACGAGGGACCGTCCTATACCGTCCTCACCCTCGAATCCCTGCGTCGCGAATTGCCGACGACTCCACTTTGCCTGTTGATCGGCATGGACCAGTTTCTGGGCTTCGAGCGTTGGCATCGCTGGCCAGAGATTCCGGACCTTGCGCACCTGGTGGTGTTGCGCCGACCCGGCGCCGTCTTGGGCACACTACCCGGCTGGGCACAGCCGCGATTCACCGAGGCTATTGCCGACTTGCGCGCGTCATCAGCCGGCCGGCTGGCTTTTCTTCCGGTTCACCCCCAAGATATATCGGCCACCCGCATTCGCGAGGCGCTGGCCCGGGGCGATTCCGTCTCAAGGTTGTTGCCGGAAACGGTGCTGGCATACATACATACCAACCACCTGTACGGTCAGTCCGACCGGGGAGCGTGATGCAGACAGAAACTCTACGGCAGGAAATTACCCGGGCCCTCGAAGATGCCAAGGGCCAGGACATCAAGACGCTGGATGTCCGCGGGATTACGGATTTTACCGATTACATGATTATTGTGAGCGGTACCTCGAGTCGACATGTCCAGACGCTGGCCGAGAAGGTGCGTGATCACCTGCGTGAACTGGGAGTCCGGGCCGTCGGTACCGAGGGACATTCGACCGGTGACTGGGTGCTGATTGATTTCGGCGATGTAGTGGTGCATGTCATGCGAACCCAGGTCCGCGACTTTTATAATCTTGAAAAACTCTGGGGTACTGGCCGCACATCAGAGGCCGCCGCTCATTAATCAATATTGTTGACCTGACCATGCCACTGGGCATGCCCAAGTGACCCGTTCTCGGTCATCCTGATTCCCATGCAAATACACATCATCGCGATTGGCGAAAGAATGCCGGACTGGGTCACCGAAGCCTATCAGGAGTACGCCAAGCGCCTGCCGCACGAATGCCGGCTGACATTGCGTGAAATTCCGGCCGGCAAGCGTGGAAAAGGCGCTGATCTTGCGCGCCTGACTCGCGAGGAAGGCGTGCGCCAGCTGGCGGCAGTACCGGCCGGCAGCCGGATTGTGGCACTGGACCGTAGTGGCCGGGAGATGGATACCGTTGAGCTGGCTGAGCGTTTGGGACGGCAGCTGCAGGTTGGCAACGACCTGGCCCTCTTGATCGGCGGTCCGGAAGGGTTGGCACCAGAATGCCTGGACAGTGCCCACGAACGTTGGTCGCTGTCGCGGCTGACGTTTGCACATCCGGTGGCGCGGGTGGTGCTGGCCGAGCAGCTGTACCGCGCCTGGAGTATTTTGCGGAATCTTCCTTACCACCGTTGAACCGGGCTTCTTGGCGGTGGTCTGTTCCGGGGTACAATGCCGGAAATCCCCATCATGCCCGCCATGCTTTATCTTGCCTCTGCCAGCCCGCGCCGCCAGGAATTATTGCGCCAGGTCGGCATTCCCTTCGAGACCCTGCCGTCCGGCATCGAGGAAACTCTCCAGCCCGGCGAGTCACCCCTGGAGTATGTCCGCCGCGTCGCGGCCGACAAGGCCCGGCAGGTGTATCGGCAGGTGGTGGAGCAACGGCTGCCCCGGCATCCGGTACTGGGTGCTGATACCGAAGTGGTGATGGAGGGCGACATTCTGGGCAAACCCCGCGACCGCGCGCACGCCACCGCAATCCTCAGACGGCTTTCCGGAAACAGCCACACCGTGCTCACGGCGATCAGCGTCGTGACGGCCGCTGGTGAATTCGATGCCGTTTCGGAAAGCCGGGTGACCTTCGCGACGATTCCGGAAGCAGCGTTATATGACTACGTGCAAACCGGCGAAGCCGACGACAAGGCCGGCGCCTACGCCATCCAGGGCCGCGCAGCCCTGTTCATCGCGCGTCTGGAGGGCAGTTTTTCGGGAGTGATGGGGCTGCCGTTGTATGAGCTGAGTGAGACCCTGAAACGTGCCGGGATCGAGCCATGAGCGAAGAAATCCTGATTAACGTCACTCCACAGGAAACCCGCGTAGCGGTGGTGGAAAACGGCGTGCTGCAGGAAGTGCATATCGAACGCAGCCGTGCGCGCGGCATTGTCGGCAATGTCTATAAGGGCCGGGTCTCGCGCATCTTGCCCGGCATGCAGGCGGCATTCGTGGATATCGGACTGGATCGCGCTGCCTTCCTGCATGCTTCGGATGTGCATATTCCCGGACGCAGCACCGAGGCCGCTCCCGCGACCATGCCGGGCATCAGCGAACTGTTGCACGATGGTCAGGAAGTGATCGTGCAGGTCGTCAAGGATCCGCTCGGCACCAAGGGTGCGCGCGTCACGACCCATGTCACGCTGCCGGCCCGGTATCTGGTGTACATGCCGTACAGCCGTCATATCGGCATCTCGCAAAAAATCGGCGACGATCAGGAGCGCGAACGACTGCGTGCATTGCTGATGGCGGCGCTCGAAGGGGACGCCGACGGAGGCTATATCCTGCGGACCGTGGCCGAGACGGTCAGTGAAGACGAGCTCAGTACCGATATCCGTTACCTCAAGCGTTTATGGAAGGTGGTGCAGGAACGCATGAACAATGCGCCGGTGTGCAGCCTGGTGCATGAAGACCTGCCGCTGGCCCTGCGCGCCATGCGCGACCAGGTGCGTGACAATGTCGAAAAAGTGCGTATCGATTCCCATGAGACGTTTATCAAGGCGCGTGATTTCGCCATCAATTTCATTCCTGAAGTCGCGGAACGAATCGAGGTGTATCCCGGAGAACGACCGATCTTCGATCTGTATGCCGTCGAGGATGAAATCAAGAAAGCGCTGGAGCGCAAGGTGCTGCTGAAGAGTGGCGGTTATCTGGTCATCGACCAGACCGAGGCCATGACCACCATCGATGTCAACACCGGTGCCTTTGTCGGTCACCGCAACCTAGAAGAGACCATTTTCAAGACCAACCTGGAGGCGGCCCAA
>DKBE01000109.1 GCA_002451085.1 Proteobacteria bacterium UBA6908
CATGAACTGGCGCAGGAAACTCCATACCCCGAACATCACGCGCTTGGCGTGACCGGGAAACTGCTTCTTCATGCTCACGCACGCCACGCGGTACGAACAGCCCTCGGGCGGCAGATAGAAATCGGTGATCTCGGGAAACTGCTTCTGCAGGATCGGCACGAACACTTCGTTAAGCGCCACCCCCAGCACCGACGGCTCGTCCGGCGGGCGGCCGGTGTAGGTGCTGTGGTAAATCGGATCGCGCCGATGGGTGATACGCTCGATGGTAAATACCGGGAAGCGCTCGACCTCGTTGTAGTAGCCGGTGTGGTCGCCGAACGGACCTTCGTCGGCCTCCTCGCCGGGATGCAGGAAACCTTCGAGCACGATTTCGCTCGTGGCCGGCACCTGCAGGTCGTGGCTCAGGCACTTCACCACCTCGGTCTTGGCGCCACGCAGCAGACCCGCGAACGCGTATTCCGACAGTGTGTCCGGCACCGGCGTGACCGCACCTAATATAGTCGCGGGATCGGGACCGAGCGCCACCGCCACCGGGAACGGCTTGCCGGGATGCAGCTCCTGCCAATCGCGATAGTCGAGTGCGCCACCGCGATGCGCCAGCCAGCGCATGATGACCTGGTTGCGGCCGATCACCTGCTGGCGATAGATACCGAGGTTCTGGCGCTCCTTGCGCGGCCCCTTGGTGACAGTCAGTCCCCAGGTGATGAGCGGCCCGGCGTCGTCTGGCCAACAGGTCTGGATCGGGAACTTGCCGAGATCCACATCGGTGCCTTCGAGCACCACTTGCTGGCAGGGCGCGTCTTTCACTGCCTTGGCCGGCATGTTCAACACCTGCTTGAACTGCGGCAGCTTGTCCCACAAATCCTTGACGCCCTTGGGCGGCTCCGGCTCCTTGAGAAACGCCAGCAGCCGACCGACATCGCGCAGCGCCGCTACCGATTCCTGGCCCATGGCACGCGCCACGCGCTCCGGCGTGCCAAACAGGTTGGCGAGCACCGGAATGGAATGGCCCGTGGGATTTTCAAACAGCAACGCCGGCCCGCCGGCCTTCAATGTGCGGTCACAAATCTCGGTCATTTCAAGCCGCGGATCAATTTCATGCGCGATGCGCTTGAGCTCGCCGCGCGATTCCAGTTGGCCAAGAAAGTCCCGCAGATCGGCGTATTTCATTTCGCGTTACTTTTTAAGCTCGGGCGCCAGGGTTTCGACAAATGACGGGCGCTCGCTCATTGGTTTGAACCAGGCGGCGAGCTTCGGATAGTTGCCACGCCAGTCATGCGCATAGCGCAGGTCAACGTAACCGAGTGCGGTGCCAAGCGCGATGTCGGCAATGCCAATGGTCGTGCCCTGAATGAAACCGCTGGCCGGCATGCGGTCGTTGGCGAAGGCCATGGCCGCGGCAATGCGCGCCTCGTGCTTGGTCGCCACGGCCGGATCCTGTTTTTCGGCCGGCTTGCGCAACTCGACAAAGCGCGCCACGGTCGCCTCCATCATGCCCTGACCGAGCGCGTGCCAGCGCAGTGCCTGCCAGCGTGGTTCGCCGCCGCCCGGATAAAGACGCGGGGTATCGTTGAGGCTGTCGAGGTATTCACAGATGACCTGCGAATCAAAATAGACATCGCCGTCATCGCGCTCCAGCACCGGAATGGCGCGCAGCGGATTGAGGCGCGCGACGTTGCCGGCGGCATCGGCCGGCCCCTCAACCGCCATCTCATAGCGCAATCCCTTTTCGATCAGCACCACGCGCACCTTGCGCACATAGGGTGAAGTCAGCGAACCGTAGAGTTTCATGTTGGAGTCCTTAATAGATAATCGAGGGCCAGCCCGGCGAATACCACGGCACCGAAACGGTTATTGTTCAGGAACGCGCGGAAACATTCATCCCGCTCACGCCCCCGCAGCAACCACTGCTGCCAGCCCGCCAGGCCGGCGGCGACCACGAGGCCACTATCATAAAACAGACCGAGGCCCACGCGTGCACCGGTCCACGCCAGCAAGCCCAGGGTCAACGCATGAAACAGTGCAATCATCGCCCGGTCAGCGTGGCCAAACAGAATGGCCGTCGATTTCACCCCGATTTTCAGGTCGTCGTCGCGGTCGACCATGGCGTAGGCGGTGTCGTAGGCCACCGCCCAGCACAGGGTCGCCAGAAACAACAACCAGGCCTCGACCGGCAGATGACCGGTCTGCGCGGCAAACGCCATCGGCACGCCCCAGCCAAAAGCCGCTCCCAGATAGAACTGCGGCAAATGCGTATAGCGCTTCATGAACGGGTAACTGATTGCCAGCGCTGCACCGACAAACGACAGCAGAATGGTGAAGCGGTCGAGCGTCAGCACCAATGCGAATGCCGCCAGCGCCAGCACGAAAAACAGGATGAGGGCCTCGCGCGCGGACACCCGTCCGGCCGCCAGCGGTCGGTCGCGGGTGCGCTCGACATGCGCATCAAAGTGACGATCGGCATAGTCATTGATGACGCAACCGGCTGAGCGCATCAGGACCGTGCCGATGACAAACACCGCGAACACATGCCAGGAGGGCCGGCCGGCAGCGGCGATCCACAATGCCCACAACACCGGCCACAGCAACAGCAGCGTACCAATCGGCCGGTGCAGACGCATCAGCAGCGCGTATTCGCGCAGCCGGACCATTACGGACATGCCGGAATGCCGGGCAGGAATATTTCGCTCACCAGCAACGGAAAACCGGCGAGCATGAACACTGAGCGCCGGCCCCAGATACTCGCCGGCGGTTCAGACAGATCACGCACGACTTGTGGGTACAGCCGGTCACAGGGGGTCAGCCGGGCGATTTCTACCGGGCCGCGCTCCATCGTCGGGTCGGCAAACAGCACCGCGCCGAGCGGCCGGGTCTTGAGTCGCGTCAGTCGCCGGCGCGGGCCAGTCAGCGTGGTGCGTGGAATCACGGTGCGCGCGAATACCCACGGCCGATCCGCGCACAACAGTTGTACCTCACGCACAAACGCCCAGCTGTGGTCACGGATGCCGAGCACCTGCATCTCGTTCAACTGCGGCCGCGCCCAGCCCTGGCTGAGCACTTCGACCCGGAACGATCCCTGGCAGGCGGACTGGACACGTCGGGTGAGCGAGGCCGGATCGAGCAGCCAGCGCCGAATCAGATCCGGCACTTCACGATGGTGCAGGCGCGTGGCCACATGCCAGACCGGTTCGGCCCGGTGGCACTGACTGTGCAGGTGGATGGACTCAACGGGGATGCGGGTGGAACGTTTGAGGGGGGCGTGGCTCATGCGCGCATTATGCGCGAGCCCGAACAACGGGCCAAGACAATCAGCGCTCGAGCATCTCGACCAGTACCAGCTTGATGACAAACCCGAGCAATCCGAGCGCCAGGGCCAGAAACAACACCGCCATGCCGAATTTCCCGGCCTTGGATTCTTTTCCCAGGCTCCAGACGATAAACACCATGAACAGAATCAGGCCGCCGAGCCCGATGATCAGCGACCACTCTTCAAATTGTTCGATCGTCATCAGAGCCCTCTGCCGATCGGCGAAAATTGGGCGGCACAGTGCGAATTCATCTTTCAGACCTCGCCGTAATGTTCGCGCACACCCAGCCACCGACGGATCAATGGCGTGACGCACTCGGGGGCGTTGTCCGTCAGCCGCTGCGCGGCGGCATCGATTTTCGGCAACAACCGCTGGTCGCGCACCAGGTCGGCGATATGAAACGCCTGCTCGCCGGTCTGGCGGGTGCCGAGCACCTCGCCGGGGCCGCGCATTTCGAGATCCCGGCGGGCAATTTCAAAACCATCGTGGGTCTGGCGCAGAATGGCCAGCCGTTCGCGGGCATTCTCCGACAGCGGTGCATGGTACAGCAGCACGCAGGAACTCTGTGCGGCGCCGCGTCCGACCCGCCCGCGCAACTGATGCAGTTGCGATAGACCGAGACGTTCGGCGTTCTCAATAATCATCAACGACGCGTTCGGCACATCGACGCCGACCTCGATCACGGTCGTTGCCACCAGCAGCTGGATGCGGCCATCCTTGAATTCACGCATCACCGCCTCCTTCTCGGCCGGCTTGAGACGGCCATGCACGAGGCCGATCCGGAGTTCGGGTAATGCCGTCGTGAGTGCGGCGGCCGTCGCCGTCGCCGCTTCTGCCTCCAGTAGCTCGGATTCCTCAATCAGCGGACACACCCAATAGGTCTGGCGACCGTCACGGCAGGCGGCGTGCACGCGCGCCACCACTTCGTCGCGGCGCTGGTCGGAGACCACCACGGTGTCCACCGGCTTGCGGCCCGGCGGCAGCTCATCGATCACCGACACGTCGAGATCCGCGTAGAACGCTTGTGCCAGCGTACGCGGGATCGGCGTTGCGGTCATGATCAGCTGGTGCGGGACCAGTCCCTGACGACGACCCTTTTCGCGCAACTGCAGGCGCTGGTGCACGCCAAAGCGGTGCTGCTCGTCCACCACCACCAAGCCGAGCCGGGCGAACTCCACCTCGGCCTGAAACAGCGCATGCGTGCCGACCGCGACCGGCGCCCGCCCGCTGGCGATCAATTCCAGCATGGAGCGGCGGTTCTTCGCTGACAGCTTGCCGGACAGCCACGCCACTTCGATGCCGAGCGGCTGCAACCAGTGCAGGAAATTGCGCCAATGCTGTTCAGCCAGCAGCTCGGTGGGTGCCATGATGCCGGCCTGATAACCACTCTCGACGGCCATTACCGCGGCCAGTGCCGCGACGATGGTCTTGCCGGAACCGACATCACCTTGCACGAGGCGCTGCATGGGATGGGACTGGTGCAGGTCGGTGCGCACCTCGTCGAGTACCCGTTGCTGCGCTGCCGTCAGCGTAAACGGCAAGGCGGCGAGCAGTTGCCGGGTCAGCGTGTCGCGCTTTTCAAACGGCGGCGCGGGCTGGCGCTGCAATCGGGCGCGCAGGCGCTTGAGACTCAGGTGATGGGCCAGCAGCTCTTCGAACACCAGTCGTTGCTGGGCCGGATGGCGGCCCTGTTCGAGCTCGGCGAGATCCGCGCCCGGTGGCGGGCGATGCACAAAGACCAGTGCCTCCTGCAGCGTCGGCAGACGGAGCTCCTGCAACAAAGCCTCGGGCAGCAATTCCGGCAGACGCGCCAGGTGCAGATCCAGCGCCCGCCCGACCAGCTTGCGCACCGTGAGCTGATGCACGCCTTCGGTGGTCGGGTAGAACGGGGTCAGCGTCATTTCCGGCTGCGGTGCGGCCGCATCATCCAGCAGTTCGTATTCGGGATGAATCATCTCCAGGCCGGAGGATCCGGCGCGCACCTCGCCAAAACAACGCAACACGCGCCCGCGCTCCAGGTTCTGCTGCTGGGCGGAAGAGAAATGAAAAAACCGCAGGGTCAGGTGGCCGGTGCCGTCACTCAGCCGGCACAGCAGGTTGCGCCGTCCGCGAAACACCACGTCCGCAAGCTCGATGGTGCCGGAGATCAATGCCTCCTGGCCGGGTCGCAAACTACCGATCGGCTGGAGGCGAGTGCGATCCTGATAACGGAACGGCAGGTGGAACAACACATCCTGCACCGTGTGCCAGCCGAGCCGCTCCAGTTTCTCGCGCAGTTTCGGGCCGACACCTTTCAAGGCTGACGCCGGGATGGCCGCCACGTCCATGTCGGTCGTTACCATGATTGAAGAACCGGTCGTGATCGTGGCGGAAAAACAGGTTAACGTCGTTTTTTGGCTTTTTTCCGGGTCGCCGATTTTAATTTCGACTTCGCTGCCGGCTTTCCGGCCAGTGCCAGGATGGCGTCCATTTCCACCGCGGCGCCGCGCGGCAGGGCGGCCACACCGATCGCGGCGCGTGCCGGATACGGTTCGCGGAAGTAGCGGGACATGATTTCATTCACCAGCGGGAAGTTGCCGAGGTCGGTGAGAAATACATTGAGCTTGACGACGTCGGCGAGTGAACCACCGCTCGCCTTCGCCACCGCCTCCAGATTCTGGAACACCCGTTCGATCTGCGGACGCACCTCCCCGGTCACGAGCTGGCCGGTCGCCGGGTCGAGCGGGATCTGGCCGGAAAGATACACAGTGTTGTCGACTTTCACGGCCTGCGAATAGGTGCCGATGGCGGCCGGGGCATGGGGAGTGGAGATAATCTGCTTTTTCATTGTTTGTTCCCGGGTAAAGATTACTAGCCTTTCATGCGGTTCAGGCGAATCACGGCTTCGAGTGAACGCAACCGGCGCATGATATTCGCGAGATGCACACGGTTCCGCACCTCGATGGTGAAATCCATGGCCGTGTTCAGGCCATCGCGCTCCTCGATGTTGACCGTATCGATGTTGGCATCGAATTCGGCGATGACCGCGGCCACTTGCGCCAGCACCCCGCGCCGGTTCTTGGCTTCGACGCGGATATTGACCGGGAACACGCCCTCGATTTTTTCTTCCCAGTGCACATCGACCCACTGTTCCGGATGCTTGCGGAACTTGGCGACATTCGGGCAATCGGTGGTGTGCACGGTGATGCCACGACCGGCCGACAGGAAGCCGAGGATCGGATCGCCGGGAATCGGCCGGCAGCAGCGCGCATAGGTGACGACCACGCCTTCCGTGCCGCGAATCGCCAGCACCGCCGCGGAGGCATCGCGGGCCACGGTGCCAGCACTGCCTCCCGGTAGCAATTGCAGGGCCACCACGGACGCCAGGCGATTACCGAGACCGATATCGGCCAGCAGGTCATTCCAGTCCTTGAGTTTCAGGGCCGACAACAATTCTTCCTGTTGCCGGGTACCGGTGGCGAGGGGGTCGAGGCCGATGTCCGTCAATGCCTTGTCGAGCAGACGCGCGCCCAGCTGAACCGATTCGCCGCGCTGCAGATTCTTGAGGTAGTGACGGATGTGGGCGCGCGCCTTGCTGGTAATGACGTAATCCAGCCACGACGGGCTCGGCCGTCCCCAGTTGGATGTCAGGATCTCGACGTGATTGCCATTGCGCAACACGGTGCGCAATGGCACCAGCACATGGTCGACCTTGGCCCCGATGCAGTGCAGGCCGATGTCGGTATGCACATCGTAAGCAAAATCGATGACGGTCGCGCCGCGCGGCAGCTTGCGGATGTCGCCTTTCGGGGTGAACACGTAGACCTCATCCGGGAACAGGTCGAGCTTGAGATGGTCGAGGAATTCGTTCGCGTTCCCGGACTCGCTCTGGATAGCCAGCAGGTCATGCAGCCAGTTGAGCGCGCGTTGCTGGCCGGAATCGGCGCCGTCGGTGGTCTTGTACAGCCAATGGGCTGCCACGCCCGCCTCGGCAACACGGTGCATGTCATGCGTCCGGATCTGCACTTCGATCGAGAGCCCGAACGGCCCGAACACCACCGTGTGCAGGGACTGGTAGCCATTGGCTTTGGGGATGGCGATATAGTCCTTGAAGCGCCCGGGGATCGGCTTGTAGAGGTTGTGCACGACGCCGAGAATCCGGTAGCAGGTGTCAACCTTGTCGGTCACGATGCGGAAGGCATATACATCATAGACCTGCTCGAACGGCAGGTGCTTTTCGAGCATCTTGCGATAGATGGCGTACAGGCTTTTTTCCCGCCCGCTCACCTCGGCCGGCAGCCCTTCCTTGGCCAGTTGCGATACCAGCGCCGCCAGTACCTTCTCGACGATGGCCTTGCGATTACCCTGGCGGCGGCGCACCGATTCCGACAACACCCGGTAGCGCATCGGGTAAAGGTGGCGAAAGGAGAGATCTTCGAGCTCGTGTGCCCACTGGCGCATGCCGAGTCGATTGGCGATCGGAGCGTAGATTTCGATTGTCTCGCGCGCGATGGCATGCCGTCGCGCCAGCTTGAGGGACTCGAGGGTCCGCATGTTGTGCAGACGATCGGCAAGCTTGATGAGGATGACGCGAATGTCCTGTGACATCGCCAGCAGCATCTTGCGGAAATTTTCCGCCTGCTCGTCTTCCTCGGTGCGGAACTCGATCTGGTCAATCTTGCTGACGCCATCCACCAGCTCGGCGACGTCCTTGCCGAACAACTCGGCGATCTTGTCCTTGTTGTGGGCCGTGTCCTCGATGACGTCGTGAAGGATGGCGGCGCTGATGCTCTTGCTGTCGAGATGCATCAGCGCCAGGACGCGCGCGACCTCGATGGGATGAAAGATATAGGGCTCGCCACTGCGCCGGTGCTGGCCTTCGTGGGCCTCGGCGCTGAACAGGTAGGCACGATAGACGTCAGCGACCTCCGGCGCGCTCAGATAACTCTCGAGCAGCGCACACAGGTCGCCGATATGGAAGCGGGCGTCCGGCGCGGACGCCGGCGGTTCAGGCGCTGGCGCTGCCTTCCGCGGTGGGCGCGGGGCTGTCCGCTCCGAGTGGGTTGGCTGTGTCGTCATCCGCCTCGTCCCCGATCTCCGGGGCGACTTCATCGAGGATGGCACTGGTCACAAATCCACCTGCGATTTCACGCAGGGCGATCACCGTGGGTTTGTCGTTGGCACGGGTCACAGTCGGCTCGGCACCGTCATTCAACTGACGGGCGCGCTTGGTGGCCACCAGCACCAGCTGGAAACGGTTGTCGACATTCTCAAGGCAGTCTTCTACGGTAACGCGGGCCATGGAGTCCTCGGCATGAAATCAGTGAAAAATCAGCATATTGCCCGATGATTGTAACAGAGCGCCGGGGGATGTGCCTGCCCCGGCACCAAATGTTCAGGGTGTCGGGTGATACACGCCCCGGTCCTCTCGTGAATCTCTTTGAATTTCCGTGGCTTAGCCATCTGCCAGGAGCGCCTGAATATCGATCGTTACAGGGCGGGCCCGCTCCGGCTGACCGCGCAGAATGGCCTGAAGATCAGCCAACGCGGCCTCGAATTCATCGTTCACCACCCGGTAATCAAATTCACCGTAGTGACTCATTTCCGTCACCGCCTCACGCATGCGCCGGTCGATGACCTCCTCCGAATCCTGTTTTCGGTTCGTCAGACGCTCGCGCAAGGCCGCGCGCGACGGCGGCAGTATAAAGATACTCACCGCCTCCGGCCGCCACTGCTTGATGGCGCGCGCGCCCTGCCAGTCAATGTCGAGGATGACCGTCTTGCCGGCCTTGAGCTGGTCCTCGATGGCCTGCTTGGACGTGCCGTAGGAGTTGCCGAAGACCGTGGCGTGCTCGACGAACTCTCCATGGGCGACCATGCGGTCGAACTCCTCGCGACTCACATAGTAATAGTGCACCCCGTGCTGTTCGCCCGGACGTGGCGCGCGCGTGGTATGCGAAACCGAAAACACCACCTCCGGGTCACGCTCGATCAACGCCTTGGCCAGCGAGGTCTTGCC
>DKBE01000069.1 GCA_002451085.1 Proteobacteria bacterium UBA6908
GTCCTCCCTGACTCTTGTTGTAATTAGTTTTGGGTTCCGTCTATTTCCGTCCCGTTGCAGGTCGGAATGTCGCTCCCCATGGCAGCGATCGTACGTGACTGTCGATCTCGCTGGCAATCTGGATGCCCCGCGACTGTTTGGTCAGGGGTTAGTGCCGGTGGCCGGTTTCCAGGTATTCGAGCTCTTGCACCGAGAAACCCGCTGATTTCCTTGCTTCCGTATGCAACGGCGGCCGCGGCCGTGGGGCGTCGTACTCCATCAGCAATTGCTGAAATGTCGATGCAGGGTCGAGGCCGCGTTGTGCACAGAAGGTTTCATACCAGCGGTTGCCGATGCGCACGTGGCCGATCTCGTCGCGCAGGATAATCTCCAGGATATCCACGCCACGGGTGTCGCCGATGTTGTTCAGCTTCTTCACGATCGCCGGGTTGGCGTCGAGCCCGCGTGCTTCCAGCAGGCGCGGCACCAGCGCCATGCGCACCAACGGGTCGTGCGCGGTCTTGATGCACATCTGCCACAGACCGTCGTGCGCCGGAAACGATCCGTAGTCGTAGCCGAGCGTGCGCAGGTGGTCGCGCAGCAGCGCGAAGTGATAGGCCTCCTCAGCCGCCACCTGCAGCCAGTCGCTGTAGTAGTCGGGCGGCAGGCCGCGGAAGCGGTACGCGGCATCGAGCGCCAGGTTGATGGCATTGAATTCGATGTGCGCGAGCGCATGGATCAGCGCGGCATGGCCTTCGCGGGTACGGATGGAGCGGCGGCCGATCTCCGGCGGGGCGACCAGTGTCGGCCGCTCCGGGCGGCCGGGGGTGTCGATGGGTTCGACCTTTGATGTGTCGGGCGGCAGCGGTACATCGCCGGCCAGCCAGTCGGCGCGCAGCGCCGCCGTGGCGGTGCATTTGGTTTCCGGGTCGGCTAGTTGCAGACAATCGAGGCTGCGTTGGGCAAGATCAGCGGTCATGGGGCGGAGGGTAACGGATTTTCACCGGGCCGGCATCTGCCGGCACCGCAGCTGGCATTGAACTGAACCGGTTCTGCAAATACCGGGATGTCGGGCATAATCCCGACAGGAGCCCACGGGAGGATCGTCATGCGTTTCTGGATTGTCGGATTGTTGCTGGCCGCGCTCGCCGGGTGTGCGACATGGGAAGCCGATGCGCGCAAGAATGATTTCGACAAGGTCACGCGCGCCTATGCCAAAACGCTGGAGTGGTCCGATTTCGAGAACCTGGCGGGCTTCATAGAGGTGAAGGAAGGCGTGCCGCCGCCCGCGCCCACCGTCTACAAGGACATCAAGGTCACCGCCTACCAGCCCGGCCGTGCCAACGGATCGGCTGATGGCAAGATTGTGCGGCGCAGCGCCAAGATCAGCTACCTGCTGCTGGAACGCATGAGCGAGCGCACGCTGTCCTTGCAGGAAGAATGGGTGTATTCCGAACCGCTCAAGCGCTGGTTTCTGCAAAGCGGCCTGCCGGTGTTCCGCTGAGCCCGGCCTAAAAACAAAAGGGGCCGCTGGCGCGGCCCCGAATGACTGCCTAGGGGTGTGAATCAGGCTGACTGTTCGACGCCGAGGAAACCGGCTTCCTCGCTCGACTTGTAGCTGAGCATGCGGGTGATGTGTTCCACCTGGTTTTCGAGCGCCTTCTCCTGCTCGCGAATGCCGTCGCGCACGTGCTCGAGTTCCTTCGTGCGGTCTTCCAGCGTGTCGCTGGCCTTGTGGATGCGCTTGATGCTTTCCAGGCGGCGGCGCAGCTGGATCTGGTGCTCGCGCACCTGCGATTCCATTGGCGACATGATGGTCTTCAGCCAGTTGTCCGCGTCGCGGTTGGCCATGGCGTAGATGGCGCGCACCTTGCCGACGGCCGAATCGAAGAACTTGCGAATGACGGTTTTCTGCTCGGACATCAGCAGCGACATGCCGCTCAGCACCTGCAGGTGCTTGTCTTCCAGACGCTTCAGCTCGCGTGAATACTTCATCACCGAGAACCCCTTGGGCTTGACGTTGGTCAGGCCGTGCTCTTCCTGGAATTTCCGGTAAACGCCTTCCATCAGGTCCTTGATCTCGGTGGCCTGCTTGGCGACCGATTCCATCGTCGCCTGCGACTGATGGAAGAAGTTGGTCATGCAGGTCTTGAGACCGGCCGTGGTCAGGCTGGTTTCCATGTCCTTCTTGGTTTCGGCGATCAGGCGGTCGAGGTTCTTCAGGTTCAGGTGCGTGTACAGCACGTTGGTCTGCTGCGAGAAGATCGAGCGGGTCGCCTGGAAACGCATCAGGCTTTTTTCGAAGGCTTCCTTGTCGACCTTGACCTTGTTCATCATGTGGTCGATGACATCCTGGTTCTTGCCNNATGTCGCCCTGGATGTTGTCGCGCACGATGTCACGCTTGTGCGGAATCATTTCCTTCCCGAGCGCATCCTCAAGCTCCAGGATGCGGCTGCGCTGGAGCAGCGCCTTGTCGCCCTTGACCTTGGCGAGCAGCGCCTTTTGCGCCGACACCGGGTAGACATTGCTCACGTCGATGCCGAGGTGCTTCGCGGTCTCTTCGGACTGGCGGCGGATTTCGGCCTCGATCTCTTCGGGCTTCTTGAGTTCGTCCCACAACCCGTCGATCTTGTTGAGCACGGCCAGCCGGCCCTTGCCGGAGCCATGCTTGGGGTTGGCGATGAAGTCGTGCCACACCTGGATGTCGGACTTGGTGACACCGGCGTCGGCCGCGAGGATGAACAGCACCGCGTGCGCCGACGGCAACAGCGACAGCGTCAATTCCGGCTCGGTGCCGAGTGCGTTCAGGCCCGGGGTGTCGAGAATCACCAGGCCCTGTTCCAGCAGCGGGTGCGGAAAGTTGATGATCGCGTGGCGCCACTTCGGCACTTCCACCATGCCGTCGGTGGTGAGGTGCATGCCGTTCTGGGTTTCTTCCTCGGCGATGTGCAGGCCCATGGACTGCGCCTGATCCTTCGAGACCTTTTTAATTTCGGCGATGTGCGTGAGGGCCTGGGTCACCTTTTCCGGCGAGTCGATCTCGAGCGGCAGGGTGGTCCATTCCTCGGCGAAGCCGCGCAGTTCCGCCACACTGGTGCCGCTGGCGCGGGATTCGATCGGCAGCAGGCGGATGTGCGGGGCGCTGCCCTTGTCATACTGGAGTTCGGTGGGGCACATGGTGGTGCGCCCGGCGCTCGACGGCAGCACGCGCTGGCCGAAGGCGGCAAAGAAGATGGCGTTGATCAGTTCGGACTTGCCGCGGGAAAACTCGGCGACGAAGGCGACGTACAGCTTGTCGTCGCGCAGGGTGGAAAGCACCTGGTCGAGACGCTGGTCAATCTGCACATCGGCCAGCTCCTGGCTGCTCAGCCAGCCGCGGAAATCGGTAATGGCCTTGAACAGGCCCTGCCGCCAGCCGCTATAGGCTTCAAAATGCCGGTCGATCGCGCTCATGCCCCGCCCCTTATCGGAATAATTAGTTATCCAGAATAGGCTGCTTTTGGCCAATTGCGTGATGGTTGGACGGATGGACGGACCGTCAGCCCCGACCACTGGTCAGAACAGGCCTGCTTCTGTCTCTAAAAAAGTAGATGAATCAATGTAGTTATGCAAGTTACTTCGAGTCAACTTGCAGGTGTTCAGTGCTGACAATGCGGACAATAGAAGGCCGAGCGCTGGCCGAGCCGCAGCGCGCGGATGGGGGTGCCACAGCGATGGCAGGGTTGCCCGGCGCGGCCATAGACCTGCAAGGTCTGCTGGAAATAGCCGGGCAGGCCGTCGGCATTCTGAAAATCACGCAGGGTGGTGCCGCCGGCGCGGATTGCCTGCGTCAGGGTGGTGCGGATCGCATCGACCAGCCGCGTGCAATCGTCGCGCTTCAGGCGCCCGGCCGCCCGCCCGGGGCGCAGGCCGGCGAGAAACAGCGCTTCGTTGGCGTAGATGTTGCCCACCCCGGCGACGTTTTTGGAATTCAGCAGGAAATCGCGCAACGCGACCTTCCGGTGGCGCGAGACTCTATATAGGTATTCGTCACTGAAACCATCATCGAAGGGTTCGGGCCCCAGTGCCTGCAGCAGTTTGTGTTGCGCCGGGTCGTGGGGGGTCCAGAGCAGCGCGCCGAAGCGGCGCGGGTCGCGCAACCGCAGGCACTGACCGCTGGCCAGGGCGATGTCGACGTGATCCCACTTTGTTGGCGGCGTGTCGCACGGCACCACGCGCAGGCTGCCCGACATGCCAAGGTGCAGGATGGCGGTGCCGGCGTCGGCACGCAGCAGAATGTATTTCGCGCGCCGGTCAACGGCGCGAATGATCTGGCCGGGCAGGGTGGACACCAGGCTCGCCGGGATCGGCCAGCGCAGCCGCCGTTCACGCACCGTGACGCGGATGACGCGCTGACCGACGAGATGGGGGCGAATGCCGCGACACGCGGTTTCGACTTCCGGCAGTTCCGGCATTGCAGGCCGGGCTCAGGGTTTCGGGGCCGCGGGCGCGGGGTCCTGCTCCGGATTGAGTTCCAGCAGGCGTCCGACAGCGTCTGCCGGAAAGTGGTATTCCAGTTTTTCGTCGAGGCGCACCAGCACCAGCTCCGGTTTGCGCGTCAGCACGCCGAACACCAGCGCGCGGGTCTTGTCACCGTCGGCCACCGTGATGGTGACGCGCTCCGCCGGCGGCTTGCCGGACGCGCTCGTGACCGAGAGGGCACGTGCAAAGCGCCATTCGTCGACGAAGCGATTGATGTGGTCGCTCGACAGGTTTTCCCGCGCCGGTGTGCGTACCCACGCGCCCTGTTCATTCTGGGTCAGGTGAAAGCCCGGCAGCTGCAGGGAGACGATCTTGATCTTGTCTTCGAGCAAACCGGGGTGAAACCAGTCGTCCAGCGGAGTGAGCACGGTACGCAGGGTGGTTGCCGGCACCAGCTGCACCTGGCCGGCGTGCAATACATACAGCTCCTGGTTGAGCGGATGCATGGCGCCAAAACGGATTTCGGCATCGTTCAGCACGGCCGTGGCCAGCGGCGCCGCCAGTCCATATTTCTCCAGCTCGCCGGGGACTGCCGGGAACCGGGTCTTCACCGGGGTCGCGGCGAGCCGAGTGAGTTCGTTGACGCGGAAGCCGTTGGCGCGCGCCACGCGCGGCGCGGTCAGTTGCCACGCGTCATTCTTTTTCTCGAGCACGATGTCCGGCTGTTTTGGCCGCTGCAGGCGGATCGTGGTCACCGATTCCGGCGTCAACGCGGTGAGCGGGGTGCCGGCCGATTCCGGCTCTTTTCCCGGCCGCAATACGGCGATCAGCGCCAGCGCGCCGACCAGCAGCACCAGGGCGAGATTCAACAACCAGCGGTTTTTCATGTCAGCGCTTGCGGCGCCGCCACCAGATGGTGATGCCGCCGGCCAGCAGCCCGAGCGGCAGCGCCACCAGGAAGACGAGTGCGATGACGATCTGGCTGGTTTGCGAGAGGGCGAGTTTCGCATCCGGCGCGGTGAGCGCCGGCACGTTGATGTAGCTGTCGTCGCTGCCCAGCCAGTTGATGAGATTCATGCCGAGTTCGAGGTTGCCGCCTTCCGCGAGAAAGGCATTCGACAGGAAGTCGCCGTCGCCGAACACCACCACGCGTTGCTCGCGTCCTTCCTGTTTGCGGGTCAGGGACGTGGCCAGCACCACCGGGCCGCGGAAATCCTGGCCGGCATCAAACTGGATACGGCCGGACAGCGTGCCGGTTTCCACCCACGCGGTCGGTGCGGTATCGAGCAGTGTCTGCTGTTCCCAGCCCTTGGGCGCCTGCACGCTCAGGCCGGTGGCGTCCGGAAACAGGGTTGGCAGCTCAAAGCCCTGCACCACCGGGTGCGCGCCGTAGCGGCCAACCACGATGAAGTTGGCGGCCTTGCCGGTCACCGCCTGCGAGGTCGGGTCGACGATCACACCGCGCAGGAATTCGACGCCCAGCAGTTCGGCGATGCGTTGCATCCCCTGCAGCGAGCCGGGATCGGCCAGCCACAGCAGGTTGCCGCCGCGGCTGAGGTAGTTCTCGATCTGCTTGATTTCGCCGGCGAGCAGTTTCACCCGCGGCCCGGCGATCACCAGCACCGAGGTGTTCTCCGGAATCGCGTTGTTGTTGCCGAGCGTCAGTGCCCGGGTCTTGAGTCCGCGCTTGGCCAGCTGGCCGGCCCACGCCGACAGGTCGAAGCTGGCCTGGCGGTCGGGGCTGCGCTCGCCGTGGCCGGACAGGAATACCACCCAGCGTTCGCCGCTGCGGCCGAGGCGCACGAGTGCGTTGGTGAGCGACTCTTCGGTCAACTGGTTCAGGTTTTCGCGACGACCGCCGACCTCGACCACCAGTTCGCCATCGACACGCACGCCGGCTTCACGTACCCGCGCCGGATCGGTGTTTGGGTCGACGAAGGCGAGCGTGATGTCAGGCTTGATCTTCTGGTAGCGCGCCACGAAGGTGGTGATGTTCTTGCGCAGCCCGCCGGTGGTGCTGGCGAAGGCGGTGATGGTGACCGGTGGTTTCAGTGTCTGCAGCAACTGGCGCGAGGCTTCCGACAGGGTATTGCGGCCGCCACGGGTCCAGTCGAACTGCTGGTGATAATCGCGCGACAGCCACAACAGCAGCCCGGCGATGACCAGCAGCAATAACAGGAAACCCGAGCTGGCCAGGCGCAGCTGGAAACGCGATTCACGGGAAGCGCGCATGTCAGCCCCCCAGCCGGTCCATGTCCAGCCGGCGCACGCTCAGCGCCAGGAACACGGTAATGAACAGCAGGTGATAGACCGCATCGCGGGTGTCGAACACGCCGCGCAGGAACGGCTCGTAGTGATTGAGCAGCGACAGGTAGGCCAGCACGCCGCCGCCCACGCCTTCGCCGGCCCAGTCGAGAATCCAGAACAACAGCAGCGCGCCGAACGTGGCCACCGCGGCCACCGTCTGGTGCTGGGTGAGAGTGGACATGAACAGACCGACAGCGGCAAACCCGGCGAGCAGCAGCGCCAGTCCCAGCACACCGGCCGCCAGCAATCCGAAGTCGAGCCCGCCGCCGGCCAGCAGTGACAGCGGCATGAGCACGATCAGCAGCAGCTGCAGCCACAGAAACGACAGCAATCCGAGGTACTTGCCCAGCACGATCTCGGTCATGGACAGCGGGGCGCTGAACAACAGGGCGAGCGTCTTGTTGCGGCGCTCCTCGGTGAACAGCCGCATGCTGATCAGCGGCACCACCAGCAGCAGCACAATCGCGCTGTTGCCGAACAATGGCGCGACCACCGAGGCCGTGACCCCGTGTTCGCCTTCCATGCCCATCAGTCGCGATTGCACGGCCAGGTAATAATCCAGATGGCTGAGGAACATCCACGCCATGATCAGCTGCACCACGGCCAGGATCGTCCAGGCGAGCGGCGACAGGAACAACCGGCGCAGTTCGTGACGGGCCAGCGTGAGAATCATGCGGTTCATGCCTTGGCCTCCGCGGGCGCGGTTTCCTCGGTGGTGAGCTCGACGAAGATGTCTTCGAGCGAAGCCTGCTGCGGGATCAGCGCCGTCAACCCCCAGCCCCGTTCCACGGAAAGGGTCACCAGTGCTTCGGCCGGGTCGGTGGCCGGATCGTGGTACAGCCGCCAGCTGCCGTCATCGCGCGTCTCGCTCTTCGTCACGCCCGGCAGCCGGTCGAGCGTGTCGCGATCCGGCGCCTGACGGAAACGCACGGTCAGCATTGATGACTGCATGCGCTGGGCAAGGCCCTCGATGCTGTCGCTCAGCACCAGTTCGCCCTTGTTGATGATCTGCACGCGGGTACAGACGGATTGCACCTCGGGCAGGATGTGGGTCGACAGGATAACGCTGTGGTCGCGACCGAGGTCGCGGATCAGGTGGCGGATTTCGCGGATCTGGATCGGGTCGAGTCCGGCGGTCGGCTCGTCGAGGATGATTACCGGCGGCAGGTGGATGATCGCCTGCGCGATGCCGACGCGCTGCTGGTAGCCTTTCGACAGGTTGCCAATCAGGCGCCGTCCGACCTGGGTGAGCCCGCATTTCTCCTTGGCGGCCTCGCGCGCGGCGCGGCGCTTGCTGCGTTCGATGCGATTGAGAGCCGCGCAGTAATCCAGGTATTCGTCGACGCTGAGTTCGCGATACACCGGCGGCTGTTCGGGCAGGTAGCCGACCGCCGCCTTGGCGGCGCGCGGATCCTCCAGCAGATCGTGACCGGCGACCGTCACGGAGCCGGCGCTGGGCGCCAGGTTGCCGGTGAGCATTTGCATGGTGGTGGTCTTGCCGGCACCGTTCGGCCCGAGGAAGCCGAGCACCTCGCCCTGACGCACCTCGAAACTCATGGACTTCACAGCCTGGAGAGGCCCGTAGAAACGAGTCAGCCCCTCCACCTGGAGCAGTGTCTGGTTCATCCTGAAATAACAGTCATCGGGTTGAGGTCAGTGGTCCGGATTTCGGTCGAGTCACCCGCTGGGGATGGCGCCGTTTCCGGCGCGGCCATTCAACGCACCCGGTCCGGCTTTGTCAATGCAGCGTTGGCCACGCCCGCCCATGCACGTGCCCGTTTGGGGTCTCGGCCGGCCTGACAATGATTGGCGCCGCTGCCGTTACCGGTCGTCGCCGACGGCAGGTTGGTCGGGTGACGATTTACGCCAACATCGTAACCAACTGTATTTTATTAATAAAATCCTTGATTCTGGATTGGCATGGGGTGTGCATTTCAATAGGCAACTTAACCCTTGCGGAGACTCCGATCCATGCACCTGCCGTTTCCTGCCCTGTTTGCTGCTGTACTCGGGACCTCCCTGATGGGATGGACCGCCAGCAACGGGACCGCCACCCCAGGGACGGACAGTGAGGCGAGTTTCCCATCATTCGAGTGTGTCCAGAAGAACAATTGCACCACGGCTGACAACCAGACCCATACCCACTGGCTGGGCCGGACCCCCTCGGGCAATCTGTATCTGGTGACCCAGTCGGCCTGCACGGACGCCAATCGCTGCAGCAGCTGGTTCGTGGAGCGCACGGCACGTGGCATGGGCGCCACGCTCAATGTCGAAGGCCGATTCCAGCTGGTTCGGGATGGTCAGCGCGTGCCGGACGTGCAAACCTGGCGTGAGGTCTCGGATCACGAGATCGTGAAAACCCGCTACACCTGGGTGTCGGGCACGTATCGCAAGGCCGAGACACGCACGGTCTATCGTGTCGACGGCGTCGAGTGCGGAACGGCCAGCGAGTGCAACGAGCTCGCCACGCGCGCGCATCAGGAGCACCGCACCGACAAGGCCCTGCGCATCTGGGAAACCGTGCACAAGGTGTCCTGGATCTGATCGCTTCGCGCCGCCAGGCGCGATTGCCGAGCCGGCCGGTTCGCGGTAGCGTGGGCGGATCAACGTGACCACCGCCATGACCGCCGCGCATAGCCACGCCCACCCGGATCATCACCACGGCCCGCATCACCACGCCGGGCAGACATCCTCGCGCCGCTTTCTCACGGCGCTGTTGCTGACCACCGGTTTTGCACTGCTGGAAGCGGCCGGTGGCTGGTGGGCCGGATCGCTGGCATTGCTCGGCGATGCCGGCCACATGTTTTCCGATGCCGTGGCNNAACGGATTGCTGATGCTGGTCGTGGTGACCGGCATCACGGTTGAGGCGATTGCCCGCCTGCAGACACCACGTCCGGTGCCGGGCCTGGCCGTGATGGTCATCGCCGCGCTTGGGCTCGCGGTCAATGTTCTGGTGCTGTGGGTGCTGAGTCGGGGTTCGCACGACCTCAACACGCGCGGGGCCATGCTGCATGTGTTTGGCGATCTGCTTGGTTCGGTGGCGGCGCTGCTGGCAGGTGCCGTGATCGTGTTTACCGGCTGGATGCCGATCGATGCACTGCTATCGCTGGTGATTGGCGCGCTGATCCTGGTGTCCACACTGCGGCTGTTGCGCGAGAGCCTGCATGTATTGATGGAGGGAGTGCCGCGCCACCTGGATCTGGCCACGGTCGGACACGATCTGGCGGCCGTGCCCGGGGTGGTGTCGGTGCACGACCTGCACATCTGGTCACCGGCATCCGGGTCGGTTGCGCTGTCGGCGCATGTGGTGGTTGAGGATCTGGCGGACTGGACCCGGACCCTTGAATCCCTGCAGGCACTGCTGATGACGCGCTACGGGATTGGCCACGCGACCCTGCAACCGGAATCACGCGACGGCTGGATGCGGCCGGTCCCGCTGGTGCCGATGTCCCGGCCCGTTACACCCTACCGGCCGTAACCGGACTTAGTCGGGCAGGCCAGTCAGCGCGAGCGCGCGCCGATAGTGTTCAAGGGCGCGCGTCGGTTCACCGCTGGATTCCAGGAGCGCGGCCAGTTCGGCATGCGCTTCACTGCCACCGCCCAGGGCCAGACTGCGCTCGAGGTAGCGGACAGCCTGATCGGATTGTGCCGCGCGCCGGGCCAGGCGGCCGAGCGTGAGCAGCAGCGCGGCGCTCTCGCCATGGTGCGTCAGCCAGTCTTGCGCCTGTTCCAGCTGCGCGGCCGGATTTGTTCCGGCAATGTGGCCATACCGGCGCACCAGCAACTCGTCCCATTGATGCGCCAGCGCCGCTTCCACCAGTTTCAGCGCCTCGTCCGGCGCGTGCTGGCGCGTGAGCTGGCGTGCATAGGCGGCAATGAGTGATGGCTCGTCTCGCCGGGCGGCGGGCACCATCGACCAGGCCTGGTGCAGGGTATCGAGGGCATGATCCGGCAAGTCGAGATTGAGCAGGGCCAGATGGGTTTCGATCTCGACTTCACGCAACTCCGGTTCCGGGAGCCAGCGATGCTTGTGTGCCTGCGACAGCAGTTGCGTCAGCCCATGCCAGTCGCGCAATTGACGAGCCACCGTAATCATCAGACGTTGTGCCGCCGGTTGTTTCGGATCCTGTTCCAGAACATGTGCGAGCGTGGCGTGTGCCAGCTCCGGACGCCGGTCAAGGATCTGCAGGCGTGCCTGCAACAGCTCGGCGGCGATCGGCGACTCGCCGGTCTGTTGCCGGGCCGCCATGAGATAGCGATCGCGTTTTTCACGATCGTGCTGTTCCTGGGCCGCCAGTGCGGCGGCGAGATTCGCGAGGTAGGGCGAATCGGATGCATGCAGGCTCGCGACCAGCGATTTTTCGGCGTGCTGTGCATCACCGCTGATCAGATGCTTGAGGCCATCGTGAAAGGCCTGGCGGGCGCGGCGGGTGCGGCGCGTCTGACGCCAGCGCCCCAGGTCGCGCGGGGCGTGCAGCAGACGGACACTGATACGTGCCAGGGAGTAGAGCAGTGCGAACGCCGCGACCAGCAGGATCACGAACACCGCCAGCGAGGTTTCCAGCACAAACGGTTCGCGCGCGATCAGCACATAGCCGGGATTGCGCACCACGATGAGGGCGCCGGACGCGGCCACGAACAGCAGCACCAGAATGCCGATCAGGAGTCTCATGGGCTTTTTTGCCGGAGATCCTGCAGGGCCTTGAGCGCCAGGCCGAGTTCGGGAATCCGGGTGGTCTGGGCCTGGATCACCCCATCGAGCTCGGTGAGGGCTGCCTTCACGCCCGGATCACTGGCGAGATAATACGTATTCAGCCACTGCTGTGCGGTCCGGGCATTCTGTTCAACGGTCAGGCGATCACCCTGCAGCAGCGCCACCTGGGCGCCCAGCAGCATCAGGCGCAGGTTTTCGCGCAAGAAGTATTTCTGCTCCGGCAGCAGGAACGGACGCGGGATGTCGGTGGTGGTGCGTACCCGTACCAGTTCCTTGAGGTCATCCCACACCTCGCGGGCGAAACCGCGATCCGGGTCCGCGGTCACGGTCGGGCGCACATCGGGTTGCAACGGCAGCTGATCGAGCCGGCTGGCCAGTTGACCCAGTTGTTGCGCGAGGCCGGTCGGGTTGAGTTTTTCATACGCCGCGAGCGTCGCCAGTTCGGTTTCAATTTGCTTGCGGACCGGCAGGTAGTCCGGATCGGCCAGCAGCACGAGCTGATGATCGGCCGCGCGCAGTGCTTCCTGGGCCAGACGACTGTCGCGCGCCGTCGCGAGCCGATGCTGGGCGATGATCAGCAGGTTCTCGGTTTCGGCGATCAGCCAGCTGCGCCGGCCCTTGCCGATTTCACTGTGCAGGCTCTTGAGGCTGTCGGTCAGGCCGATCTGCGTTTCGCGCAGCGTGGTGAGCTCTTCGTTCATGGCCGTGGTCAGTTCTTCCAGCCCGGCCGTGTCCTTCTCCACCTGAAACAGACGGCCCTTGGCGTCCGTCAGGCCGCGCTTGCTGTTAATGAGATAGCCCATGTAGCTGGTACCGATCAGGGCGATGGTGGCAAATACCAGCGCGGTGCCGGCCGCCAGGCGACCGCTGCGTTTCTTGCCGGGTTCGGCCGCCGGCGCCTCACGCTTGCGACGCGCGGGCTTGCGGGTGGACGAGGCGGGCGGTGTTTCGTTTTGATCGGCCATGGCAAGAGAATCAGGCGGGGAACAGAGGGTTAGTCCGCATTATAGAGTTTTTCGCGTTTCCTGCCATGCAATGACCGCATCGAGAACAACGCGGTCATCCGCGCGTGGTGCCACAATCACCCCACCGTGAAAACCGAGTTCGCGGGCGGCCTGTGCCTGACGCTCGCTCATCACCATCAGCGGCGTGGCCAGCAACTGCGTGCGCGCGCCGTCACCGGCCAGGACCAGCAAATTCCGCAGACCATCCACGCTGGTAATAACGACGAGATGGATGTCGCCACGGGCGAGGCGCGCGAGGCTTGTCGTGTCGGGATGACGCGGCAGGCGGCGCCGGTAGCAGACGACGTGCTCGACCCGTGCTCCGCGTTCGTGCAGCGAGGCGGCCAGGTGTTCGCGTCCGCCTTCGCCGCGAAACAACAACACTGTTTCGCCGCGCAGGCTTTCCGCCGGCAGACTGTCGAGCAAGGCTTCGCTATTGAAGCGTTCGCCGGGCACGATCACGTCACGAATGCCGGCGGCCTGCAGCGCGTGCGCGGTGCCGGCCCCGACGGCGGCGAATCGCATCGTCGGGGGCCAGCCCCCACAGGCACGCAGGCGGGCCAGACCGTGCACCACGGCATTCGGACTGATGAAGATCGCGAGCCCGGCATGGGGCAGTGTGCGGAGCGCCTGTTCGGCCGCGGCGGGATCCTGCGGTTCGGCGATCTCGATGGTCGGCAGGCGGATTACCTCGCCACCTTCCGCTTCAATCAGCTGCGCCAGCGGTTCCGCCTGGTGCGCCGGGCGCGTGATCAGCACCCGGACGCCGACCAGACGCCGATCAGGCACGGCCGTAGACCTTGTCGAGAATGTCCCGGGCACCGCGGCTCAGCAGCACGTCGGCGAGATCCGTGCCCAGCGATTCGGCGCGGATCGCCTCGCCGTGAATGTCGCCCTGGATCAGGCGCGAGCCATCCGGTTCGCCGACCAGGGCACGCAGGTGCAGCATGTCGTCTTCCAGTTCGGCGAAGGCGGCGATCGGTACCTGGCAACCGCCCTCGAGGCGTGCATTCAGGGCGCGCTCGGCGGCAATGCGCGTGGCCGTCGGCGCGTGATGCAGCGGTGCGATCAGGCGCTCGACCTCGCTGTCGCCGCGCCGGCACTCGATGGCAATCGCCCCCTGACCCACCGCGGGCAGCAGAATTTCCGGCGGCAGGGTGGCGCGTATGCGTGCCTCGAACCCGAGGCGCTTGAGGCCGGCGGCGGCCAGCAGGATGGCGTCGAACTCACCACGATCAAGCTTTTGCAGGCGCGAGTTGACGTTGCCGCGCAACGTGACGACCTCGAGCTGGGGGAACAGGGCGCGCAATTGGCACTGGCGGCGCAGACTCGAAGTGCCGACCCGACTGCCTTCCGGCAGCGCTGCCAGCGAATCATGGCTATTGGACACCAAGGCATCGCGCGGATCTTCGCGTTCGCCGATCACCGGAATGTGCAGGCCCTCCGGCAGGGTCACGGTGACGTCCTTGAGCGAATGCACGGCGATGTCGGCGCGACCGTCGAGCAGTGCCTGTTCGAGTTCCTTGATGAACAACCCCTTGCCGCCGATCTTGGCGAGCGGGGTGTCGAGGATCTTGTCACCCTCGGTCGTCATGGTGACGAGCTCGATGGCGAGGCCGGGATGCAAGGCCAGCAGTCGGGCACGTACGTGCTCGGCCTGCCACAGGGCCAGGGGACTTTTGCGGGTACCGATACGGAGTGTGTTCACGACAAGAAGTGATTCAGTCGCAGCAGGGCGGATGCGTTATAATTTACGCGAAAGCCCGCGGTGATTCACCTCTACTTCCTAATCTATGCGTCGATCACATTCACTGGCCGTACTGACGGCAGTCCTGATGCTGGCAGTGGCCGGCCTGGCGGCGGCGACCGGGCTTCCGCCGGCCCGCGACCTGCAGGCGGATGGCGACGCCGCACGGCGCGCCCGCTTGCCGGTCGTGTTGTTCTTTCATTCGGAGACCTGCCCGTACTGCCGTCAGATCGAGGAACTCTACTTGCCGACGCTGCTGGAGGAGAACGCGCGCGCCCCCCGGTTCCTGATCCGCACGGTGGAAATCGATTCGACGCAACCCCTGAAGGATTTCCGCGGCGAGCTGACGGACATGCGCCGCTTTGCCCGCCACCAGGGTGTGCGGCTGGTTCCGCACCTGCGCTTCGTCGGGCCGGATGGCGAGCCGTTGGCGCCCGACCTGATCGGACTCAACCCGCCGGATTTCTACTACGGCTATCTGGATGGATCGATCCAGCAGGCCTTCGACCGCCTGCGCCAGCCGGTTCGCTAGCGATAGGCAGTCCCGGCTGATCGTTCAGCGGCGCGCCCAGCGACGCACAGCCGCCGCGTGGCGGCGGCTGACATCGAGCTTCTTGTCGCTGCCCTTGAGTGCCACCTGCCAGTTGCCACCGGAGCTCTTCTCGATGCCCTTGATGTAGTCGGTCGCCACCAGGGCATTGCGGTGTATGCGCAGGAACATGCGTTCACCGAATTCCTTCTCGAGATTGACCAGCGAGTCCTCGATCAGATGCTCCTCGGCCGGGGTGCGCACGGTGACGTACTTGCTGTCGGCCATGAAGTAGAGGACGTCCTTGACCGGCACCAGCCGGATGTTGCCACGCAGGTGTACGCTGATATGGGTGCGGGCACGCGGTGATTCCTGCGCCTCGTTGATGTCCTTGAGTTGCTGCAGCGTCAGCTTCTTGGCCTTGTCGAGTGCGCCGGCCAGCCGGTCCTTGCGGATCGGCTTGAGCAGGTAGTCAACGGCATTGACCTCGAAGGCATGCAGCGCATGCTGGTCGTAGGCTGTGGTAAAGATCACCTTGGGCGGGTTTTCCATGCCCATCAGGTGCATGGCGGCCTCGAGGCCGTCCATGCCGGGCATGCGGATATCCATGAGCACGACATCCGGGTTCAGTTCGGCTGAACGTTCGACTGCCTCGTTGCCGTTCATGGCCTCGCCCACCACGTTGTGTCCGCCAATTTCATTGAGCAGTTCGCGCAGTCGTTCCCGCGCCAGTTTCTCGTCGTCTACGATCAGTACTCTCATGGGTTTCCTCCGCGTGTCGGGATGCTCACCGTGGCGGTGAAGCGGTCCCGGTCTTCCTGAATATCAAGTGTTGCCGTGTCGCCGTAATGACTGGCCAGACGCAGTCGCAGGTTGTCGAGCATGCGTTCCTGGCCGGTGATTGCCGCCGATTTCGATTTCGTGCGCGGCACGGGATTGGTTACCGAAATGTGCAGGGTCTCGTTGTCCTCCCACAGGCGCACGCCTATCGTGCCGCCGGTCGGGCTGGGTTCGATGCCGTGCTGGATGGCATTTTCCAGCAGCGGCTGCAGGGTCAGCACCGGCATGACCGCGCGCCGCGGAAACTTGCCGATGGCCCAGTCGACCTGCAGGCGTGTGTCGAAGCGCAGCGCCTCAATGTCGAGGTATTTCTGGGCGAACGCGATCTCGTGGTTGACCGGTACCAGGCTTTCCGTGTCGCTGATCATCGAGCGGAACAGGTCGGCCATGTCGACCACCGCCGCTTCTGCCTTGTCCGGAGCCGAGCGGATCAGGCTGGTGATGATGTTCATGGTGTTGAACAGAAAATGCGGCCGCAACCGCGCCCGCGCCGCGTCGAGCCGGGCGCGCGCCTCGGATAGCGAGCGCTGACGCAACTGGTGCCGCGCCAGGAAGTAGCGCAGGGCCAGGGCATTCAGAATGGCAGCGACCGTAAAATTCTGGATATGGAAGTAGGCGTACCAGTCCGGGCGTGGCGAGCCCACCGCGCCGGTCAGGTACAGGACCCACACCGCTGCCTCGCTCACCGCCAGCACCACGGCCAGCAGCAACAGGTAGGCGAAGCCGAGCGCGCGCTGGTTCGGGAGCGTGTTGAGAAAACGGCGCGCCGCGCACAGGACCGCGGCGCTGGCCAGCGCGATCCATTGCACAAACAGCGAGATCAGGGCCAGGTCCTGAAAAAGATTCTCCGAGATACGGCGGGCAATCAGGGTGATGACGATGGCCAGCAGCTCGGCGATCACGACGATGCCGAAGACCGCCCGCCCACGGCAGAAGTTCGGGAGAAAGTGGCTTTCGTCGGTTTCACTGACGGGCGCCGGCGCGAACAGTCCGGGCAGGCGTGCGGCCAGGTCGGCGACCCGTGGCAGCAGGCGTCGGGACAACCACGTGCCGGCGGCACGCAGCTTCACCCGAAGCGGTTCAAGACGGGATTCAAGGGTCATGGTCATCCGCGCACGATCGGCATCTTGAGTTTCACATGGTACTGGCCGCCTTCCTGGAAGGACTGCATGTCGGCAGCGTCGCCGAAATGGCTCGACAGCCGCAGGCGAATATTGCTCATGGCGATCTTGTTGCCTTTGCCGTGCGCATGCTTGGGGATGTCCGGCAGGGGGTTGCTGATCATTATATTCAGAGACTCGTTTTCACCCCAGAGTTCAATGCGCAGGGTTCCGCCCTGGAAGCGCGGCTCGATGCCATGGTAGATGGCATTCTCGAGCAGCGGCTGCAAGGTCAGCGCCGGAATCAGTGCCGAGCGCGGCACGTTGTTCACGTGCCAGGAGACCTTGAGCCGTTCGCCGAGCCGCAGCTTCTCGATTTCAAGATACTGGCGGGAGATTTCACGCTCTGCCGAGATGGGCACCAGCTTGCGGGCGTCGGCCAGCAGCACCCGGAACAGGTCGGCCAGATCCTGCAGGGCGGTTTCGGCGCGTGCCGGGTCGGAGCGGGTGAGGCTGGCAATCGAATTCATGCTGTTGAACAAAAAATGCGGGCGAATGCGCGATTGCAGGGCTTGCAGCCGGGCCTCCTGCTCGGCGCGCGATTCCATATCGGCACGGTGCGCCACCAGCAGGTAGCGCAGGCCGAGAATGGAGATGATCATCCCGATCAGAATGCTGCGAATGAGCAGGGAGTAGTGCCAGTCCGGCCAGCGTTCGGTGGTGAGCCGGAAATCGTAGAGCGCGAAGACCATCAGCTCGGTTCCGGCAATGATCACCAGCAGGCTCAGGAGCAGCACCAGCAGCGATCCGCCGACCACCGTCATGCGCTGGATCAGTGGCGAAAACAGTTTCAGCACGAGTACGCTGAACAGCGAGAGGATCAGCGCGTAGCCGGTCAGGAGATTGAGGTCCTGCCAGGCTTCTTCATCGATGCCTTCGTTGCGCCCAATCGTAATAATGGCCGCCACAATGGTCGCGAGCAGGACCATGCGGACCGTGACCTTGAGGGACCCAAAGTCGGGCAGAAAGTGCTGGCCGTCGCCGCTTGCCTTGGCCATCTGTTGTGAAATCTGAATAACCCCTGTGCGCGATCCGCCGGAAGGCGCGTTGTGCTTCGATGTCTGGACGATCCCTGCGATTGCGTCCCGCGGAGTTCGACTGGCACCGCGGCGTAAAGTTTACACCCCGGAGCGGTGAATCCGGTATAAAAAAAGCCCCCGCCCGATCCTGGGCAGGGGCTCGAATACCTGGTTCGGCATTCGGGGTGGGGGTGCACAAAGGAGAGTCCGAACCAAGTCACGGCGCCTTGCGTTGCCGTGTTTCAAACGTAGCCCATGAAGCCCGCGGCTTCCAACCGGATACCGATAACCGGGATTCGACCACGGACAAATGGCGACGCGCCATGTTCTGCGGCCGCGTCGCCCGGGAAGCCGGAACCATCTGAAATTTCGGGTATACTGGCGTTTTCGCGCGATTGCCGGAGTGGCAGTGAAAAGCGACAAGCCCTGGAGCGGACGTTTTACCGAACCGACCGACACCTTTGTCGAAGCCTTCACGGCCTCGGTCGCTTTCGACCGGCGACTGTACCGGCAGGATATCGCCGGATCCATTGCCCATGCGCGCATGCTGGCCCATGTCGGGGTGCTGTCCGGCGAGGAATGCGAGCTGATCGTCAAGGGCCTCAAGGAAATCGAGGCGGAGATTGACGCCGATACCTTTTCCTGGAGCACAGCCCTCGAAGATGTTCACATGAACATCGAGGCGCGGCTGATCGAGCGCATCGGTGATGCCGGCAAGAAACTCCACACCGGCCGTTCACGCAATGATCAGGTGGCCACGGACCTGCGGCTGTACCTGCGTGACGGTATCGATGAAACCCTCGCTGCCCTGCGGCGTCTGCAGCAGGCCCTGCTGGATCTGGCCGAACGCGAAGCTGACACCATTGTGCCGGGGTTCACCCACCTGCAAGTGGCACAACCGGTAACGTTTGGCCATCACCTCATGGCGTGGTTTGAAATGCTGGCGCGCGACCGCGAACGGTTCAGCGACTGCCGCAAGCGCGTCAACATCATGCCGCTCGGTGCGGCCGCGCTGGCCGGTACCAGCTATCCAATCGATCGCCTGCACACGGCCAAGGCGCTGGGTTTCGACGCCCCGGCCGAGAACTCGCTCGACGCAGTGTCGGATCGTGATTTTGTCATCGAGTTTGTGGCGGCCAGCGCCATGCTGATGATGCACTTGTCGCGTTATTCGGAGGAAATCATCCTCTGGTCCTCGAGTCAGTTCGGTTTCATCGAGCTTTCCGATGCGTTCTGCACCGGTTCCTCGATCATGCCGCAGAAGAAGAANNGAGGACAAGGAGCCGCTGTTCGATGCGCTCGACACGGTACTGGGCAGTCTCAAGGTATTCGCCGATATGATTCCGGCCATGACCGTGCGGCGCGAAACCATGCGCGAGGCGGCGCGGCGCGGGTTTTCCACCGCCACGGACCTGGCCGACTACCTGGTGCGGAAAGGCGTGGCGTTTCGCGATGCGCACGAGGTGGTCGGACGCGCGGTCCGTCATGGGATCGAAACCGGAAAGGATCTGGGTGAAATGGACCTTGCGGCACTCAGGTCCTTTTCGCCGGCAATTGACGACGACGTTTTCGAAGTGCTGAGCCTCGAGGGTTCGGTGGCGGCCCGTAATCATGTCGGCGGCACGGCCCCGCTTCAGGTGCGCGAGGCCATACGGCGCGCACGCAAGCGTCTTTAGCCAAACAGCAGATGTCGCTTGCCGGCCGCTGCGGTAAGCTTGCCGGACGGGAATGCTGAGAAAAAGGAAGCACCATGCAGCGTCGGCGTGAAACCGACAAACATCCGCTGAAAACCAAGGCTTGGAAGCCGGCGTTTCTGGCCAGCCCGGTGTCGTTGCGGGCCGTGACCTGGGATGACCAGCGCTCGCAGTTCATTACCCGTTTCATCTTTAGCGGGCTGGGCCTGGCCTATTTCAATCTCGGCGGTATGTCCGCACGTAGCGCCGAATTCCTGCTGGCCGTAAATCTGGTGCTCGTGGTGTATGCCGTCCTAACCACAATCTACCTGGTTCACGCACGCAATAATCGCCTGTCACCGCTGCGCTGGCGTTTGGCGATGTGGACGGACCTGGTCGCTTGCGGATTTTCAGCGCTGGCCGATTTGCATGTGACCTCACCGGCCTATCTGGTGTTTCTCGCGATCATCATCGGCAATGGCATGCGCTACGGATTGCGGCCGTTTGCCGAGGCGGCACTGGGTAGTTTTCTGCTGGTGATGCTGATCCTGTATCTGCAATTTACCGATTACATGAATGCCATATCGGTGGCCGGCATTTTCTTTTTCCTGTTTGGGGCCATCTTTGTGCTTTATGCCTTTTCGCTAATGGCGCGGATGGAGCGGCGGCGCGAGGAGATGGCCGCCCAGAGCGGGCTCGACCAGCTGACCGGCCTGCTGAACCGGCGCGGTTTCGAGGAACGGGCACAGCGGCTGTTTCAGGACGTGCAAACCCAGGGCCGGCCGTTGTCGGTGATGTTTGCCGATCTGGACGGCTTCAAGGGCATCAATGATGCCTTGGGGCATCATGTCGGTGACACCGTGCTGCGGAAAATCGCCGGGCTGATCAACTCCTCGATCCGCGACAGCGATGTCGCTGCCCGCTACGGTGGTGACGAGTTTGTGGTGATCATGCCGGATACCGGGTTGCCGCAGGCCACGCTGGTGGCGGAACGGTTGCAGGAGGCGGTCGGTCAATGGGCGCGCTCCGGCAATATTGCGCTGAGCTTGTCGATCGGCATGGGCGAGGCGCCGTCACACGGCAATGAGCTTGAGCAACTGTTGCAGCGCGTGGACAGCGCCATGTATCTGAACAAGCAGGCACGCGCCCGCGGGGGTATCCGCTGCGTGGACGATGTTCCGGATTGAGTGGCGATGCGCGATCTGGAAGCGTTGAAGCAGCAATTGCGGACCTTTGCCGCCGATCGCGATTGGGAACAGTTTCATTCCCCCAAGAATCTGGCGATGGCGCTGATTGTCGAGGCCGCCGAGCTGGTCGAACACTTTCAGTGGCTGACCGAAAGCCAGAGCCGTTCACTGACGGCCGCGCAACGCGAGCCGGTCGCCCAGGAGCTGGCAGACGTGCTGATCTACCTGGTGCGGTTGGCGGACCGGCTCGATATAGATCTGCTGGCGGCCGCCGAACGCAAGATCGAGATCAATGCCCGCAAATACCCGGCCGATCGGGTGCGTGGCAGTGCCACGAAAGCGACTGAATCCGGCGACTAGCGATCGGTCGTGGTTCGGTTCGGGCGCTCGCCGTTGCCGGCCCGGCGGTGTTCACGCCGCATCTGTTCGCGTTGCTCCGGTGTGGCATTTCGCCAGCGCTCGCGCACCCGGGCCCGTTCCTCGGGGCTCATCTGCTGCCAGTGCTCGCGCAACCGTTGGCGCTCCTCCGGCGGCAGGCTGTGGAACCACTCACGCGAACGCCGCAGTCGCTGTTGCTCCTCGGGCGGCAGGCGCTTGAACTGCTCGTAGCGTAGACGAACCTGTTCACGCTGTTCCGGCGACATCTGCTGCCACGTCTGGAGCCGTTGCTTGACGCGCGCACGCTCCTCCGGACTCATCTGTTGCCAACGGGCCGCGCCGCGCCGCAGCTGATCCTGACGCTCCGGCGTCAGTTGCTCCCAGCGATCCTTTGTGCGCGCCAGCACCCGCTGCTCCTCGGCACTCAGCTGGTTCCAGCCGATGGCAGCCGGTTCAGCGTGGGCCGTGGCGCTCAGCAGGGCGGCCAGAATCAGCGTACGGATGAGATGCTTCATGGTTGTTTCTCCTCGCGCTTCGCGGCCGGCGCTTTATCGGATTCAACGTCGAGTACCAGCGGGTCGAGCCATTTTCCATCGACGGTTTCGAACGTGCCGAGAAATTCGAGCAGTTCCGCGTCAGGCGGTTCCGCCTCCGTTGGCGCCGCGCTGCCGGCGGCCAGTACCGCGGTCAGCAATACGGCGGCAGTATCAACCGGCATGTTGACGCTCCGCGAGCCAGCGGTAGAACTCGAGTTCCTTGTACAGATCAGGATCGGCATCGGCCAGCAATTCGATTTGATCCAGCCCGGTCGCCAGCGGCGCCGTAGCGGGTGAAATCACCAGCAAGGCAATCACGCCGCTCAGCGCGGTGGCCGCGGCAATACCGCCGGCCAGAAACCAGCGACGCCGCGGCGGCGCGGTCTCCAGTGCCCGATGGCGCGCGGCCCGCAGACGCGCGATCGTCAGTTCGTCGAGTGTTCCGCTGCTCCGGTCAAGCTCGGTGCGTATACGATTCAAAAATTCCTTGTCGCGATGGTCGGTCATGGCCAGTGGTCCTCCAGCAGATCCCGTAATGTGTGGACGGCGCGCGAGTAATGGGTTTTCACGCTACCCTCCGAACAGCCCATGGCGGACGCAGTGGCCGCCACGTCCAGTCCTTCCCAGGTACGCAACAGAAAGGCCTGTTGCTGGCGCAGCGGCAGGTTCCGCAGCGCGCTTTCCAGCGCCTCACCGGCCCGCGCATTACCAAGGAGATCCTCAGGCCGCCTTGCCCCGGCATCCGGCAGCGACGCCAACGGGTCCTCGTCTTCATTGTCGTGAGGCGCGAGCCAGGCCAGCCACTTGTGGCGAACGCGGCCACGACGATACCAGTCCAGGATGCGCGTCTGCAGGATGCGGTGAAACAACGGCCCCCACTCGCTGTCGCCGCGATCACGATAACGTCGGACCAGCACGAACATGGCATCCTGAACGATGTCGAGCGCTTCGTCGCGATTGCCCGTGGCGAACTCCGCCATGCGCAATGCGCGGCGCTCGACGCCGGCCAGAAAGCGATCCAGGGCAACCTGCGAATCCAGATGCGTCTCCAGTGCGCGGTCAGCCGACGCCTGCGCCACACGGTCCATGGGTCAGGGATCAGCGTGGCCCGTGCCCGCCACGATGTTCGGCACGCCGGTCGAGGCGTCGGTCAATCCGGTCGCCGCGCGTATCGAGTCTATTTTCGATGCGATCGCCCTTCTGGTCCAGACGGTGCTCGATGCGATCGCCCTTCTGGTCGGCATGGGCGGCGGCCTTGTCGTGGCCGGCATCGGCCAGCCGCTCGGCACGCTGGTCGAGACGATCGTTAATACGTTCGCCGCGCTGGTCCAGCCGGTCATTGATGCGCTCGCCACGCTGGTCGAGGCGCTCATTGATGCGGTCGCCGCGATCGTCCGCCAGGGCCGGGCCGGCCAGCACCAGGGCCAGCAGGCTGCCGGCCAGAAAGGTTTGGGTGTTCATGTCTCGCTCCTTGTCAGTTGTGGATGGGTGTTGCTGAGTGCTACAACGCAACGACCGAATTCCGGTTGACAGGGGGCCGGGGATCCCTTTGACTGGCGGCCGATTCTTAGCGGATATCCCGTGAATTATCGCCATCGATTTCACGCCGGCAATGTGGCCGATGTGTTCAAGCATTGGGTGCTGGTGCAGGTCCTGGAAACATTACGCGCCAAGGACACGCCGTTTTGTGTCATCGACACCCATGCCGGCAGCGGTCTCTACCGGCTCAAACCGCCTGGCGAATTCGAGCATGGTATCGGCCGGCTCTGGCCGGTGCGCGCGGAGTGGCCGGCGCTGGCCAGTTATTTCGAGCGGATCCAGGCCTACAACAACGGGGGGCTGCGCGCCTATCCCGGGTCGCCGCTGATCATTGCGGATCTGTTGCGTGTTCAGGATCGCGCGGTGTTTGTCGAACGCCAACCCGAGGAGTGCACGGCCTTGCGGGACAATCTACGCGGCCGACCGCGAATTGCCGTTCATGAAGCTGATGGCCTGGCCATGCTCGGTGCGCTGTTGCCGCCGCCGGAAAACCGCGGCCTGGTGCTGATCGATCCGCCGTACGAAGCAGCCAATGAATTTGTCAATGTCGCGGCCGCGCTGCCACCGGCGTTGCGCCGCTGGCGCAACGGTCAGTACTTGATCTGGTACCCGATCAAGGCGCGCCGGCCGGTGGAACAGCTGCACGCCGCCGTTGCGGCCCTGGAACCGGAAGCCATGGCGATCGAACTGCTGACGTTGCCGGAAGATGTCCCACAGCGGCTCAATGGCAGCGGGTTAATCCTGATCAATCCGCCATGGCGGCTCAGGGAGTCGCTGGAACAGATTCTGCCTGGCCTCGCAGAATTTCTGGCCGGACCCGGCGGGACTCCACGGGTTCGGCTGATTTCATTGCACGATTCTTGATCTGCATCAAGGCAGGATCTGATCAAGTCACTAGAGTAGGAATCGTTATAAGCGTTTGTGTTTTGGCCGACGGTATTCGTCGACGCGGCAGGACGGGGAAGATGCCAAACACCCCCGGTTCCTGACTCCCCGGCACCTCCCGAACAGGGTTGTGCCAGAGGAGCCGAGGTCGCGCAGAAGCCGTCGGCTGACTTATTTTATATTCCAGTTTATTTCTTGCGGTCCGCAGCGAGTGCGCGTTCGATTCGTTCCAGCGGCACGACCGCACCGCGATTCATGCCCTCACAACGTTTTGCTTCGTCCTGCCAGGCGGCACGGCTGCTGATCAGTTCTGGCCACCACGGATAGGTGCGGCATTGACGTGGACGTGCCGCGTAGATGCGGCAGCGCCCGTTGTGGCCGAGAAACGGACAGCGACCATCGCGCCCCAGGCGGATCCCGGGCTGATCCGAGTTATCCGAGGTGAGGTAGCGTTTGCGGAGCCAGGCTTGGGAAATGCCAAGGGCCTGCCGGATTTTTTCCGCTTCGCGGGCCGTTAACGCTACTTCGTGATTGACACCGCCGGTGCAACAGGCGCCGCAACCGGTGCACTGGAATCGTAGCGGGGCACGTCGGTAGTACGGAAGCGGCGCAGACATGCACGGCACCCTAGCGCGCCACTGCGCTGAACGCAATTGTCCGTCATGGAACGGCGCGCCGTGGTCGTTTTGACAACCGGGAAGGCCTGAGTATGATTCGGCCAGCAATGCCGGGTTTGTGCCTTGCCTGACAACATCCATGAGCGGAGGAAGCATGTTGCGTCGAGTAGCAATGATCGCTGTGATCGCGGTACTGGCGACGGGCCTCAGTGCCTGCGGCAGCAAGGAAAAAGAAGAGCTCCGGCAGAAGGTCGCGAACCTCGAGCAGCAACTGGCCAAGGCCACCAGCCAGGTGGCGGAGGGCGAGGCCAAGCTCGTCAGCATGGAGCAATCACTCAAGCAGGCGAACGACGATAATTCCAAGCTGAAGAGCGATAACGCCAAGTTGAAGAGCGAGATCGCTGCACTTAAGAAAAAGAAATCCGGAACCACGACCAAGAAGAAGTAACACCGCCTCAAGTGAAAACGCCCCCAACGGGGCGTTTTCTTTTGGATCAGGAGTGCCATGACGACCATTGGAACGCCAGTGTCAAAAACCGCCACCCGCCTGCTGTTGCTGGGCAGCGGTGAACTGGGCAAGGAAGTCGCGATTGCCGCCCAGCGCCTCGGCGTCGAAGTGATCGCCGTGGATCGATATGCCAATGCACCGGCCCACCAGGTGGCGCATCGGACCCATGTCATCGACATGACCGACCCGACAGCACTGCGGACGCTGATTGAACAGGAGCAGCCGCATTACATCGTGCCGGAAATCGAGGCCATCGCCACCGACGCGTTGGCCGGTATTGAAGCGGCCGGTTTGGCCGTGGTGGTGCCGACGGCCCGTGCTGTGCAGCTCACCATGAATCGCGAGGGCATTCGCCGGCTGGCTGCCGAGGAGCTGAAACTCCAGACCTCGCCCTATGCCTTTGCCTCGAGTTATGACGAATTGCGTTCGGCGGTTGAGGACGGTATCGGCTATCCGTGCTTCGTGAAACCGGTTATGTCCTCATCCGGCAAGGGCCAGTCACGGGTCGACCGGTTCGAGGACCTGGAACAGGCCTGGGATCACGCCGGCCGCGCCGGCCGTGTGAAGGGCGGGCGTGTGATAGTCGAGGGCATGGTCGATTTCGATTATGAGATTACCTTGTTGACGGTGCGGGCGCTGAACGAAGAAGGGCAGGTGGAGACTCATTTCTGTGACCCGATCGGGCATGTGCAGGTCAAAGGTGACTATGTCGAGAGCTGGCAGCCCCAGCCGATGTCCGACAAGGTGTTGGCGCGCGCCAAGGAGATGGCCGAAGCGGTCACGGGTGCGCTCGGTGGCCGCGGTCTGTTCGGTGTCGAGCTGTTCGTAAAAGGTGAAGACGTGTGGTTCTCGGAAGTCAGTCCGCGTCCGCATGACACCGGCATGGTCACGATGGCCACCCAGTCGCAAAACGAATTCGAATTGCACGTGCGCGCCATTCTCGGCCTGCCAGTCGGCACCCGCATGCGCCGGCCGGGCGCCAGCGCGGTGATTTACGGTGGCGTGAATGCCGATGCCATCCGCTTCGAGAACGTCGACCAGGCATTGCGTGTGCCGGAATCGCACCTGCGGTTGTTTGGCAAACCGGTATCGTACGAACGCCGGCGCATGGGTGTTGCTCTGGCCACCGCCAACGACATCGATACTGCCCGCAAGCGCGCCAAGGATTGTGCCAGCCGGGTTAAGCCCGTTGCCTGACGATCACTTGCTCTGGTTTGGAGCCGGCCGTGGCGGCGGTGGCGGTGGCGGGATCCGGCGGGGATACCAGTAGTCGTGCCAGTAGGGCGTGTAGTAATAGTAGTGATGAATGTCCGTCGGTTCTTGCGGCCACAGGTAAAGGTTGTCGACCCGGACAACAGGATAGCGGTACGGATGTTCACCAATGTTGCGTGTCACGATGCTCTCGAACTGGCCAGCCACCGTGACCAGGCGCTTTCGCGCATAGACACTCGGATCGACAAACCCCGGTACCCGCGCCAGAAAACGGCCGCCGCTCAGGTCGGTTCGTCGTGGCAGACCGTCGGAGCCAAGCGGATGCTCCACGATTTCAATCCAGGTCTCGTCCCGGCGGTTCTCCACACCCGTGATGGCGCCGCCCCAGCGCACGCTGCTGTTGCGGAGCGACTCGGACTCCGCCAGCACCTGGGCCATGCTGATATCGACGGCCGGTGCCTCGCGGATCGGACGCGGGATATCACTCGCACAGCCGGCGAGCACAAAGACCAACGGAAGGAGCGTTGCCCAGCGCATGACGGCAATTTACCCCTTCGGCACGGATTCCGGTAGCCGGGAATGACCGAACTCTTTGCTACGCGAATGATTCGACGACACTGAATCGGCAGTTCATGACCCGGCGGTCATCACCGGCGTGGATTCAATCAGCCGAGACGGATATTCGATGGCAAAGCCTTGCGCATAGTCTGTTCCCAGCTGCCGGAGGGCTTCCAGGGACTGGGCGTCTTCCACGCATTCGGCAATGGTGGCGATGCCCATGGCATGGGCCACGTGGTGGATGGCCTCGACCATGGCACGGTCTTTCGGGTTGTGCACCATTTGACGGACGAAGCGCCCGTCGATTTTCACGAGATCAACCGGCAGATTCTGGAGGTAGGCGAACGAGGACATCCCGCTGCCGAAATCATCGAGCGCAAACAGGCAGCCCATCGCTTTGAGTGTAGTGACGAATTTCAGGGCCCGGTTCCAATTGGTGATCGCGGCGGTTTCGGTGATCTCGAAACAGCAACGTTGCGGATCGAGCTTTCTTCTGCGGAATTGCTCGACCACAAACTCGAGGAAAAGGTCATCGCTCAGCGATTGGCTGGAAATATTGATGGACAGGATTTCATCCAGGGCATCGGTGCGTTGCGCCAGGGCCGTGCAGGCCTGGTTCACGACCCAGCGGTCGATCGCGGGCATCATGCCGTAACGTTCGGCGGCCGGGATGAATGTGTGCGGTTCCTGCAATCGGCCATCTTCGTCCCGCATGCGCACCAGCACTTCGCGCAGTGCCGGCCGCTCGGCATCAAGACGCAGCGGGCGCATGGCTTGCCCATACAGGAGAAAGCGGTTTTCCTCCAGCGCCCGGGTTAAACGCGAAGCCTGCTGCATCTCGCCATGTCGCCGGGATAATTCGACATCGTCAGGCTGATGCACCCACACCCGGTTTCTGCCCTGTTCCTTGGCCATATAGCAGGCCCGGTCGGCGGCGCTGAGCAGGCTGGGCAGGTCCGGGCTGTCGGCCAGAATGTTCACCAAACCAATACTGCCCAGAACCGTGAAGACCTTATCACCGTGCACATAGCGGAAGCGTTCAATGGCTTCGCGAATCTGGTCGGCGATTCGCCGTGACTGTTCAGGCGAACAACCCTCCAGCAGCACTCCAAACTCGTCACCCCCGAGTCGGGCCAGCATGTCGCTGTGCCGGATCTCGGCCTGCAGGACTGTGGCCAATTGCCGGAGCAACTCATCTCCGGCAGCGTGGCCACTGGTGTCATTCACCAGCTTGAACTGATCGAGATCGATGTACAGCAGGCCATGCTGCTTGTCATCCTGGCGGGCGCTTTCCAGGAGACGATCCAGCGCCGATTCGAACGCACGGCGGTTGGGCAGGCCGGTCAGGGTGTCATGGTTCGCCTGCCAGGACAGTTGGCGGGCCAATTCGCGAGACCGGCTCACGTCACGGAAAATCAGCACCTGGCCTGTGGTCTGACCCTCGGGATCACGAATCGGGGCGACACTGTCTTCCACCGAAAATTCCTCTCCGTGCGCGCCGATCAGGAGAAAGTGGCGCTCCAGGCCGACGCTCGGACCATCCAGGTCGCCGTGAAATGCCGGGTGATTGACCGGCTTGCGTGTCGTCTCATGCAGGATCCGGTAGATACGCGCCAGCGGCAGGCCACGGGCTTCCTCCGTGCTCCAGCCGGTCAGCTGTTCAGCGACTGGGTTGAGATAGATGACGTGGCCGATGGCATCAGTCGTGATCACGGCATCCGCAATGGAATGCAGGGTGACCTCGGCCCGTTCCTTTTCCTGATGCAGGGCGTTCTCCGTGCGACGGGACTGACGCAGGACATAACCGGCTATCAGCAGAACCAGAAGCAGGGTCAGCGGCACGAGCAGCTGCATGATCCGGATCGTCTGGTTGGAGCTTCGGATGGCCTCACCTTCGACGTGCATGGCCTGGGAGCGCTCGTATTCCACCAGTCTGTCGAATTTCTCGAGGATCTGCCGCTCCAGGGGCAGGTCCTCGGTCAGGATGGTGTCTTCAATACCGTGTGACTGGCCCATCAGGATTCGATTGACCAGTCCGACCTGCAACGGTTGGGATCGGCGGATCAGGGCGAAGGCTTCGTCCAGCAGTTTCTGCTCAGTCGCATCCAGACCCATGCCATTGAGTCGTTCACGATGGGCTACGAACTCGTCCACCATCCCGGTGAAGCGGAGGTATTCATCATGTCGCTCAAAGGGGTCGCGCTTGAAATAGATTGCATACATGCTGAGGCTGCGTTCGCGTACCAGATTGCGCATGGAAAACAGCAGGTCCACCTTGACGTTGTGTTGTTCAACCACGGACATCAGGTGGACACGGCTGTCTTGCAGGCGGAGATAGCCGACCAGAAGGATCAGTGCACTCAGGCCGAGAATCAGGCCAAAGCCTACGGCAATGATGCGGCGGGAGGTGTAGGGCGGAACCGGGACGGATCTACGACCAGACATGGCGGCTCGGCGAGAAATGGGATCGTAACCGGGAACTGGGCCAAGGTTGCAAGGTTGTACCCATTGCATTTCCCGGGCGCTGCAGTATCTAACGATAGTATGGACTGGACCTAAAGCAAGTCGATGCGTTGGGGTCCCGGGATGGGCGCGGGGTATGATCAGGCGAGGCTGACGGGCTCGCCGGCCTGTGCACTGACCAGTTGGGTCAGTTCGGTCATCATCTCGGCCTGGTTTTGCTCATTGCGCCAGGTGTGGCTGGCGGTGTCATATCGGTAGTGGAACCCGCCGGAGCGCGCCGCCACCCAGAGCTGGTGTGCCGCGCCCTGCTTGTTGATGATGATCTTGCTGCCGTTGGTGAATTCCAGCGTCAGGATATCGCTGACATTCTCGAAGTCGATGTCGACCCCGCAGGTCTCAATGGCGTGTTCGATCTGCCTCAGCGTTTCCGTGGCCAGGCGGTGAAATTCTGCGTCGTTCATGGCGGTTTCCCGTGCTGGCGAAAGCGGGTATTCTAGTCGAGCCGGCTCACCCCAGATACCAATTCCATGCTGCGTCCAGGGCATTACCTGCTGCTCGTTCTTCCGCTGATACTGATTCTGGGCGCCGCGGGCTGCGGGAAGAAGGGCGCACTCTACCTGCCCGATCAGCCCCGACCGACGAAGAAATCCGAGAAATCAACGACTCCGTCGGCCCCGGTCACGCCGGCACCACCACCATGACCGCCAGCGACTTCGCCTATCGGCACGGGCATATGCAGGTCGAAGACGTGGCGATCGCCGCTATCGCCGAACGGGTCGGCACGCCGTTCTACGTTTATTCGCGCGCCCATCTCGAGGCTCGCTGGCGCGCCTTTCATGAGGCATTCGGTGCGCGCGACCATCTCGTGTGCTATGCCGTCAAGGCCAACTCCAACCTGGCGGTGCTGAATGTGATGGCACGCCTCGGCAGCGGCTTCGATATCGTTTCGGTTGGCGAACTCGAACGGGTACTGGCGGCCAATGGCGTTCCGGGCAAGGTGGTGTTTTCCGGTGTCGGCAAGGGCGTGCACGAAATGGAGCGCGCCCTCGAAGCCGGGATTCTGTGTTTCAACGTCGAATCTGAAGCGGAGCTGGTGCGCCTCAATGAGGTCGCTGCGCGACTCGGTCACCGCGCTCCAGTCAGCCTGCGCATCAATCCGGATGTCGATGCCCGGACGCATCCTTACATATCGACCGGCCTCAAGAGCAGCAAGTTCGGCATCCCCATGGCCCAGGCCCGAGCGGTCTACCGGATGGCGATGACCTTGTCGCACCTGCAGGTGGTCGGCGTCGATTGCCACATCGGATCGCAGCTCACCGAGCTCGCGCCATTCGTGGACGCCCTCGAACGGGTGCTGGCCCTCGTCAATCAACTGATCGATGACGGCGTGCCGCTCCAGCACCTTGACCTGGGTGGGGGGCTGGGGATCCGTTACCGTGACGAACGCCCACCAACGCCGCAGGATTATGTCGCCACGCTGCTCAAGACGCTCGATCGACACGGCGACCGGTATCGTCATCTCAAAATCATGATAGAACCGGGCCGCGCGGTGGTCGGTAACGCCGGGCTGCTGATCACGCGCGTGCAGTACCTCAAACACAGCGATGCCAGGAATTTCGCCATCGTCGATGCCGCCATGAACGACCTCATGCGACCGGCACTGTACGACGCCTGGCAGGACATCATTCCAGTGGCGCTGTCGGAAGCCCCCCGCCAGCAATATGACGTGGTCGGACCGGTATGCGAATCCGGCGATTTTCTGGGACGTGACCGCAGCCTGCACGTGCAGGCCGGAGATCTGCTGGCCGTCTGTTCGGCCGGCGCCTACGGATCGAGCATGAGCTCGAACTACAACACCCGCCCGCGGATTCCTGAAGTGATGGTCGATGGTGGAAAATTTCATGTGGTGCGGCGGCGTGAAACGCTCGAGGAAATGCTGCTGCCGGAATCGCTGTTGCCGGACTGAGCATGGCCTTCGCCAACCCGGATGACGACACCCTGCGTGAGTTGCTGCGGCGTGTGCAGTCCATCGCCGTAATTGGCTTCTCGCCCAAGCCGGATCGGCCGAGTCATGGCGTGGCAGCGGCCATGCAACGTTTCGGTTATCGCATCATCCCGGTGCGGCCGGCGCTGGTCGCCGGTCTGGGCGAGAAGGCCTATCCCGACCTGGCGTCAATCCCCGATCCCGGCGCAATTGATCTCGTCGATGTGTTCCGTGCCCCCGAGCATGTCGATGCGGTTGTTGACGCCTGCATCGCCTTGCGCAGTGCGGCCATCACCGCTGCCGGCACCCCTGCCTCTGCGGCACCGGTCCATCCCTGGGCCTTGTGGTTGCAGGAAGGTGTCGTGAACGAGGCAGCGGCCGAGCGCGCCCGGGCCGCCGGTCTGACCGTTGTGATGGACCGCTGCGTTTACCGCGAGTACCTTCGCTTGTGCCCAGGCGGTCCACGCTGCGCGCCCTGAGCGCCCGGTTCAGGCACGAATCCCGTATCCGCGTTTTTCATTTCATCTGCCGGAGTCGGGCTGATACTCTATAGGCATGCTGCGTTTCACTAAAATGCACGGCCTCGGCAACGACTTCGTCATGATTGACGCAATTCGTCAAGACGTCACGCTCAATGCTGAGCAGGTGCGGCGCCTGGCCGACCGCCGTTTTGGCGTGGGCTGTGACCAGGTGCTCATCGTCGAGCGCTCCAGCCGGGCCGACATAGACTTTCGATACCGGATTTTCAATGCCGACGGCGGCGAAGTGGAACAGTGTGGTAATGGTGCACGCTGTTTCGCACAGTTCGTGCGCGATCGTGGCCTGACGGACAAACGTGAGATTGCTGTCGAAACGCTGAGTGGCGTGATCCGCCCCCGCCTCGAGGCCGATGGCCAGGTGACGGTCAATATGGGCGTGCCGCGATTCGAGCCGCAAGCGGTGCCTTTCGTGGCCACGGCCCGTCAGCTGGAGTATGACCTCGATCTCGACGGCCAGACGGTACCGGTCACCGTGTTGTCCATGGGCAACCCGCACGCCGTTCAGCAGGTGGCCGATGTCGAACGCGCGCCGGTGACAACCCAGGGGCCGAAGATCGAGCATCACCCGCGCTTTCCGAAGCGCGTGAATGCCGGTTACCTGCAGGTGGTGGACCGTCGGCATGCGCGCGTGCGGGTGTGGGAACGGGGCGCGGGGGAAACCCTGGCCTGCGGTACCGGTGCCTGCGCGGCCGTGGTGACCGGACGGTTGCGCGGCGAGCTGGATGATGAGGTGGACGTACACGTGCGGGGTGGTACATTAAAGATCGTCTGGCATGGAGAGGGAGAGCCCGTGTGGATGACCGGGCCTGCGGTCCGCGTCTTCGAAGGTGAGATTGACCTGGAGCGGCTATGAACAAGCAACCGTCGAGTGAAGGCATCGAGCGCACGACCGGCTGGGAAGAAACGGTTACCCGCTTTCTGGAATCCACCCCCGATTATTTCCTGCGCCACCCGGAACTGCTGGCAGCACTGGTCATTCCCCATCCCGAAACCGGCCGGGCAGTGTCGCTGGTCGAACGCCAGGTCCGCGTACTACGCGATCAGAATGACACGCACACCCGGCAATTGCATGAACTCATTGCCAATGCGCGCGACAACGATCAGCTGGCCGAACGCCTTCAGCGATTTGCTCTGGCTGTGGTCGATGCGGCCGCCCTCGACGACCTGCTCGACACCGCCCAGGACATGCTGCGACAGGAGTTCAGCCTCGATGGCGTCGCAGTGCGCCTGACCGGCAACCCACGACCCGCCTGTGTACGGCCCGAATTTGTCGAAGCCAATGACGCCACGCTGGATGCGCTGCAAATCCTGCTGGCGGAGCGCAATGGCCAGCCGGTGTGCGGAGTGTTGCCGGAAGTGTCCATCATTACCAATCTGTTCGGGCCTTCCGCCGACGCGATTCGCTCGACGGCCATTATCGGGCTCGAACGTCGCGGTCTGCACGGTGTGCTGGTGTTGGGCAGTGGCGATGCTCAGCGCTTTCGTCCTGACATGGGTACAGTGTATCTCGCCCGCCTCGGTGATCTGTTAATGGCCGGCATTGCCCGACACCTGACTGCCGCTGTCCACGCAGAATGACAAGACGAACGAAACGTAAATGAAGGCCGCCGCGGCGCGCTGTCTCGACGGTTTTTTCCAATCATTGTCGAATGAGCGGCGCCTTTCGCCCCACACACTGGCCGGTTATCGCCACGATCTTTCGGTGCTGACCGGTTTTTGTGAATCAGAGGGAGTGGAGGACTGGGCGACGCTGGATACCCGCCAGGCCCGCGCCTTCGCCGCGCTCCTGCATCGACGCGGGCTGAATGGTCGCAGCATCGCCCGGGCGTTATCCGCGGCACGCAGTTTTTTTCGCTACCTCATGCGCGAAGGCCATGCTGCTGCCAGTCCTTTTGCCGGGGTGAGTGCGCCACGCGCCGGTAAGCGCTTGCCCCATGCCTTGTCGGTTGACCAGGCCACGCGTCTCGTGGAGATCCCGGCCGATTCCGTACTCGATCAGCGCGATCGCGCCATGCTCGAGCTGTTCTATTCCTCCGGATTGCGACTGGCCGAAGTGGTGGCACTGGATGTGCAGGATGTGGATCTGCGCGCCGGCAGCGTGACCGTGACCGGCAAGGGATCAAAAACCCGGATCGTCCCGGTCGGCCATCAGGCCTGCACGGCCGTGACGGAGTGGCTGGCGCCCCGTGCGCTACTGGCCCGGCCCGGTGAGACGGCGTTGTTTTTAAGCCGGAACGGCCGGCGTCTCGGACCGCGCGCCATCCAGCGGCGACTTCGGGACTGGGCGGTGAAGCAGGGCTTGTCGGTGCCGTTCCATCCGCACATGCTGCGCCATTCGTTTGCCAGCCACGTGCTGGAGTCGAGTGGTGATTTGCGCGCGGTACAGGAGCTGCTCGGCCACGCGAATCTGTCCACCACCCAGATATACACGCACCTCGATTTCCAGCATCTCGCCAAGGTGTACGACGCCGCACACCCGCGCGCACGCCGCAAGAAATCGGGCTGACCGGCAATGACCGTGGCCAGGGCGCGGGCCGTGACGCGCACCGATTGACTCTGGCACGGGCTTCGGCGAGATTGGCGCAGCCCACCTACATTGCCGCACCTGCCCACACCCGTGTTGCCGCTCAATCGCCGAACCTTACTGCTGGTGCTGTTGCTGACAGGTTTCTTTGCCGGGTTGGCGCTACTGCTGTACAGCACCGGGCTCCTCGATCTGTTTCTCGACCGCCAGCGCCTGTTGACCTTCATCGATGAGCACCGTCGCTATGCGGTGCTGCTCTTTATTACGCTACAGGCCTTGCAGGTGGTGGCTGCACCGCTTCCCGGTGAGGTCACCGGATTTGTCGGCGGGCTGTTGTTCGGTCCCGTCTGGGGGGTGCTGTTCTCGACAATCGGCTTGACGATCGGGTCCTGGGCGGCATTCATGCTGGCGCGGACACTGGGTCGGCCGCTGGTGGAAAGGCTGGTGGATCGCGACACGATGCGGCGCTATGACTACGTCATGCGCCACAAGGGGCTGGTCCTGGCGTTTCTCCTGTTCCTGATCCCCGGTTTCCCGAAGGATTACCTGTGTTACCTGCTGGGACTCGGCCACATGAGGCAGCGCGATTTTCTGCTGGTGTCGATCCCGGGGCGGATCCTGGGTACGACGCTGCTCACGCTCGGCGGCAGCTACTTCCGCGATGCGCGCTGGGGCGCGTTTTTCCTGATTGTGGGGCTGGCGCTAGCGGCTCTGCTGGTGGTGATGATCTACCGCAAGCAGCTGGAACGTCTGGCGCGCCGGCTGCAGGCCTGGCAGCGTCTCAAGGGCATGCTGGAAAAACGCCGCCGCAAACCGGATTGATTTACCGGGTGTCGACCTGTCCGATCACCCCAGGAGCGTGGGTGTATGCCGGGTGCGTGGCCGGTTGAACAAAGAATGTGTTAACTTAAAAATACAGGACCTGTTTGCGGAGATCGTTATGAGTGAGGACACCGGCAAAGGCTGCGCGGAGCTCGAACCGTATGCCCTGCGCGTGACCGATGACAGCATGGCCCCGGAGTTCTGGGAGGGCTGCATCATCATTGTCGAACCGCGTCTTTCCGCCCACCACGGCACGTACGCCGTGGTGGATTACGACAACGACACGACCTTCCGCCAATACGTGGAAGAAGGTGGTCGCCGCTACCTCAAACCACTGAACGAAAAATATGCCGTGATTGAGATTACCGGTCCGTTCCGGGTCCGCGGCGTCGTGATCCAGCGGGCCGGCAAGCGCCGCAGTCAGCACAAGCATTACGAGTACGCCTGAGCCCATGCAGCGGGTGTTCACCGCTGCCCATCTTCCCGAAGCACATTTGGTGCGCGGTCTGCTGGCGTCGGTCGGCATCCCGGCGCGTGTCCTGAATGAATACGCGCCTGGCGGCCTGGGTGACCTGCCGGCGGCGTCTGCCTATCCGGAGGTCTGGGTGGAGGATGAGCGTGACCTGCTGCTGGCCCGGAAGATGATTACCAGTTACGAGCAAGATCGCCCGGCCGCGGAAGCGCAGCGTTGCCCGGCCTGTGGTGAAGAAAATCCCCGTCATTTTGCAGTATGCTGGCACTGCCAGAAACCGCTGTGAACGTCCAACCAAAACCAAGGAGAACACCATGGCCGATCATGTCTACAAGGTTGTCGAGATCGTCGGTTCGTCCAGCAAGGGCACCGATGAGGCCATCCAGAATGCCATCGGCCGCGCTGCCAAGACCCTGAAGAATCTCGATTGGTTCGAGGTGGTCGACACCCGCGGTCATTTGAAGGATGGCAAGGTTGCCCATTATCAGGTGACCCTCAAGATCGGTTTCCGTCTCGAATAATCGATCCGGCACAGGCGGGCTGAATAACCCGCCTGTGCCATCATGTGGATTCACTTCCCCTCCGGTTCGATAACGCGGCCTCGCTGGCCGTGGTTTTATGACGGCCCGCATCCCCGGTACAATTGCAGTTCATTGATCTCCGGAGTCACGCGTGAATCAGGCACATGGCACCACCATACTCTGCGTGCGACGCGGGCCCGAGGTTGTGCTTGGTGGCGACGGTCAGGTCACGCTGGGCAACACCGTGCTCAAGGCCAACGCCCGCAAGGTGCGGCGTCTGTACAAGGATCAGGTGCTGGCCGGATTCGCCGGCGGTACCGCCGATGCCTTTACACTGTTCGAGCGTTTCGAGGCCAAGCTGGAAAAGCACCAGGGCCACCTGACCCGTGCTGCCGTNNAAGGACTGGCGCACCGACCGCATCCTGCGTCGGTTGGAAGCCCTGCTGGCGATCGCCGACCGGACCACCTCGCTGATCCTGACCGGCCAGGGTGACGTGGTCGAGCCCGAGAACGGCCTGATCGCAATCGGTTCCGGAGGACCGTTCGCCCAGTCCGCGGCACGCGCGCTGCTCGAGAATACCGAGCTGCCGGCGCGCGCGATTGTCGAGCGCGCCTTGAATATCGCCGCTGACATCTGCATCTACACCAACCGCAATGTCAGTATTGAAGAGCTCAAGGTTTAAGTATGAGTGAAATGACCCCGCGCGAAATTGTCCAGGAACTGGACAAACACATCATTGGCCAGGCGGATGCCAAGCGCGCGGTAGCCATTGCGCTGCGCAATCGCTGGCGCCGCATGCAGGTCGATCCGGCGCTGCGCCCCGAGATCACGCCCAAGAATATTCTCATGATTGGTCCGACCGGGGTCGGCAAGACCGAGATCGCACGCCGGCTGGCCAGGCTGGCCAACGCGCCGTTCCTCAAGGTCGAGGCCACCAAGTTNNACCGAGGTCGGCTACGTCGGCCGCGATGTCGATTCCATCATTCGCGACCTCGTCGATGTGGCGGTCAAGATGCTGCGCACCGAGGCCACCGAGCGGGTCCGGACGCGCGCCGAGGATGCCGCGGAGGACCGCATCCTGGATGTGCTGCTGCCGCCGGCGCGCGAGGTTGGATTCAGCGCAACGGAATCCCGTCCGCCGGAAGGCGCGGCGCGCCAGGCATTCCGCAAGAAATTGCGCGAAGGCCAGCTGGATGAACAGGAGATCGAGATTGACGTGAGCGGGCCCAACATCGGCGTCGAAATTATGGCCCCGCCCGGAATGGAGGACCTGACCAGCCAGCTGCAGGGCATGTTTCAGGGCATGGGCAACCGTCAAACACGCAAGCGCAAGCTCAAAATCCACGAGGCCCTGAAGCTGATTACCGAGGAGGAGGCGGCACGCCTCATTAACGACGAAGATCTCAAGGCGCAGGCCGTGGAGCGTGTCGAGACCCACGGCATCGTCTTCCTCGACGAGCTCGACAAGATCGCCGGGCGCTCCGAAGCCCGTGGCCCGGATGTATCGCGTGAAGGCGTTCAGCGCGATCTGCTGCCACTGGTCGAGGGCTCCACGGTCACGACCAAGTACGGCATGGTCAAGACCGATCATGTCCTGTTCATTGCCTCGGGGGCATTTCATCTCGCCAAACCGTCCGACCTGATACCGGAGCTGCAGGGGCGCTTGCCGATTCGGGTCGAGCTTGAAGCGCTGACGGTCGAGGATTTCGTGCGCATTCTGACTGAGACCGATGCCTCGCTGACCGAGCAGTACACGGCACTGCTGGCAACCGAGGGCGTCTCTCTGAATTTCACTCCGGAGGGTGTGCGGCGCATGGCCGAGGTGGCCTTCCAGGTGAATGAAAAAACCGAAAACATTGGCGCGCGTCGCCTGCACACTGTGATGGAGCGCTTGCTGGAAACCATTTCCTACGAGGCCGCCGATCGCAGCGGCCAGACCGTGTCGGTGGATGCTGCCTATGTCGACGAGCATGTGGCGAAACTGGCCGGCAACGAGGACCTGGCGCGCTATATCCTTTAATAAAAGTTTCTGATTTCCCCCGGACTTTGCTACCCGGATCGTACGACCCTGCCCGCCCCGCTTCTTCCCGGGGCCTTGAAATCCCCGTGGCACTCCCCATTTTTGGAACATCCATGACTCTGGACCCAATCACAAGGAGGCTATCCATGAATCACCTGATCCGTACCGTCCGTAATCCGATTAGCCGTCGTTTCAATGACGACATCGACACCATGTTTGAGGGTTTTTTCCGCCCGCTCCGCTGGGTGGATGAGGAAGCAGCCGGCGAAGGCCAGGCCCCGCGCCTGGATGTGGTGGAGCGTAACAACGAATTTGTCGTCAAGGCCGAGCTGCCGGGCGTCAAAAAGGAAGACATCGATGTGTCGGTGGAAAATGGCGTACTGACCATCAACGCCGAAACCCGCAGTGAAACTGAGGAAAAGGAAGGCGACCGCGTTATTCGCCAGGAGCGTCGTTACGGCAAGTATGTGCGTAGCCTGCGACTCGGCAAGGCCGTCGATGAAAAGAAGGTCAAGGCCTCCTACAGGGACGGAATTCTCGAATTGATTCTGCCCAAGGCCGAGGAAGTAAAACCGAAGAAAATCAGCGTTGACGTCGGCTGATCCACCCGCGTTGCTTCCACAAAGGGCCGCCCAGTGCGGCCCTTTTCTTTTGGGCGTGGCCATCCGGCCCCGGCGGTGCAATAATTTCCCCGCAAGTAAGCGCCAGCCTCCAGCTGGCTACCGGCCCGGACTTCACCAGGAACCTGAACCACCCATGACGTCGCCCAGCATCTCCGCCGCCGACCGTGCCCAGATCCTGACCGAGGCGCTGCCGTACATCCAGCGCTTCCAGGGCAAGACCATTGTCGTCAAGTACGGCGGCAACGCGATGGTCGATGACGCCCTGAAAAGCGCTTTTGCGCGCGACATCGTGCTCATGAAGCTGGTCGGCATGAATCCGGTGGTGGTCCACGGCGGCGGACCGCAGATCGGCAAGCTGCTGGAGCGCATCGGCAAGAAAAGCGAATTCATCCAGGGCATGCGCGTCACCGATGCCGAGACCATGGATGTCGTCGAAATGGTCCTCGGCGGCCAGGTGAACAAGGACATCGTGAACCTCATCAATCGCCACGGCGGCCGCGCGGTCGGCCTGACCGGCAAGGATGGCGGTTTCATCCGTGCCCGGAAGCTGAAGGTGCGGGGGGCCGCGGGCACAGATGAGCTCGTCGACATCGGCCAGGTTGGCGAAGTCGAGAAGATCGATCCCGAGATCGTCAACCTGCTCAACACGGAGAATTTCATCCCGGTGATCGCGCCGGTTGGCGTCGGCGCGAACGGCGAGTCCTACAACATCAACGCCGATCTCGTGGCCGGCAAGATCGCTGAAATCCTCAAGGCCGAGAAGCTGATCGTGCTGACCAACACGTCCGGAGTGCTGGACAAGAACGGGCAGCTGCTTACCGGCCTCACGGCGCGCCGCGTGGACGAGCTGTTCGCCGACGGCACCATTCACGGCGGGATGCTTCCGAAAATCGCCTCGGCGCTCGACGCGGTGAAGAACGGCGTGAATACCTGCCACATCATCGACGGGCGCGTCGAGCATGCGCTGCTGCTGGAAATTCTGACGGACGAAGGCGTCGGCACGCTGATCCGCCGCCATTGATGCGGCCGGCGGTGTCGTGGTGATGGATTTCAGCCGCGCCTGGATTTTCGATCTGGACAATACGCTGCACAACGCGATGCCGCACATATTTCCGCACATCAACCGCTCGATGAACGCCTATATCCAGGAGCACCTTGGCATCGACGAAGCGGCTGCAGGGGAATTGCGGCGCGGCTACTGGAAGCGCTACGGGGCGACGCTCCTCGGCCTCATCCGCCACCATGCGACCGATCCGCACCACTTCCTGTGGCATACGCACCAGTTTCCCGATCTGAAGCGCATGGTGCTGCGCGAACCGCAGCTGCGCCCGGTGCTCGCCCGCCTGCCCGGACGCAAGTTCGTCTTTTCCAATGCGCCCGTCCATTACTCGCGCGCGGTGTTGAGGACGCTCGGCATCGCTGATCTTTTCGATGATGTGTTCACGATCGAGCACACGCGTTTCCGGCCGAAGCCCGATACCTATGGATTCCTGCGGCTCTGCCGCGGCAATCACCTTCGCCCGCAGCGCTGCATCATGGTCGAGGACACCCTGGAGAATCTGCGCACCGCCAAGCGGCTTGGCATGAAAACCGTGTGGGTGAGCCAGGCGGCGCGGACGCCTGCGTTCGTGGATGCGCGTCTTTCCAGCATCCGGCAGCTGCCGCGGATGCTGGACCAATTGCAGTAACGTTAACGGAGTATCCATGGCTGCACGAAGCGGTGACCGGAAAGCGCAGATTCTGCAGACGCTGGCGCAGATGCTCGAAAACCCCGCGGCGGAGAAAATCACCACGGCCGCGCTGGCCGCACGGCTCGAGGTGTCGGAAGCCGCGCTCTACCGCCATTTCCGCGGCAAGGCGCAGATGTTCGAGGGGCTGATCGAGTTCATCGAGCAAACGCTCTTTGCGCTGCTCAACAGGATCGTGGCGGACGAGAAAAGCGGGCGGCGCCAGGTCGAGGCGACGATCGGCGTGCTGCTCGGCTTCGCGCAGAAGAATCGCGGCATGACGCGGGTGCTCACCGGGGACGCGCTCGTCAACGAGGACGAACGGCTCCAGGCTCGCATCAACCAGCTGCACGACCGCATCGAGGCGACGCTGAAGCAGGCGCTGCGCTTCGGCGTGACGCAAAAGGATTTCGCCGAGGATCTCGACGTCACTGCCTTTGCCAACCTGTTGATGAGCTTCGCGACGGGCCGCTGGCATCAGTTTGCAAAAAGCGGCTTCAGGCGCGATCCGCTCGACATGTGGCCGCAGCAGTGGGGCGAGCTCCTCAAAGGCGCTGCGGCCTGAACCGAATCGAAAATCAGCGATCTCACAGTAACAGGGGGTGCCATCATGACGAATTTGACGACGCATCAGCTTGCTGAACTGCTTCTCGGTATCGCGCGGGCGCAACAGGCGATCATTGAAGCGATGGAGAACTCCAAGGCGGGATTCAAGTCGACCCATTTCCGGCCGATGCTGGAGACGGCATCACGCATCCGCTCCAACCGGGCCGAAACCCTCGCCGATTATCCGCCGCGGCTGCTGCTGCAGATGATGGGCCGCAATGCGCCGCTGGCCGATGCCGTCGAGAAAGAGCTGGACGAACTGCTTAACGCGAAACCGGCAGAAGGTGGCGGTGCCGGTGGCCAAACCGGCTCGCTCGACATGACCGCGCCGGGCGGCTGATTCAGGGTTTGGCTGCGCAGACCGCGCAGTGCGGATCGCGCGGCACGCGCACGCTGCGCCACTCCATCGCGAGCGCGTCGAGCAGCAGCAGGCGCCCGGTCAGCGGCTCACCCGCGCCCGTGATGAGTTTCAGCGCTTCGGCCGCCTGGATCGAACCGATGATGCCGGTGACCGGTGCGAAGACCCCCATCACGGCACAGCGCACGTCCTCGCTCTCCGCGTCTTCCGGAAACAGGCACGCGTAACAGGGCGAATCCGGTTTGCGCGGGTCGAACACGGCGACCTGTCCATCGAAGCGTATCCCCGCTCCCGAGACCAGCGGTTTGCCGAGCTTCACGCAGGCGCGGTTCACCGCGTGCCGCGTGGCGAAATTGTCGCAGCCGTCGATGACCACATCTGCATCCGCCGCGAGCGCTTCGAGCCGTGCGCCGTCGACGCGCTCGGGTAACGCCACGACGTCTACTTCGGGGTTGATCGTGGCAAGGGTTGCGCGCGCGGAGTCGACCTTGTTTCTGCCGATGGCGTCGCCGCGATGCACGATCTGGCGTTGCAGGTTGGTGAGGTCGACGGTATCGCCGTCGCAGAGGGTCATGCGGCCGACACCCGCCGATGCGAGGTAGAGCGCAACCGGTGAGCCCAGTCCGCCGGCGCCAATCACGAGTGCATGCGCAGCCAGGAGCTTCTCCTGCCCGTCGATTCCGATCTCGGGCAGCAGAATATGGCGGCTGTAGCGCAGGAGCTGTTCGTCGTTCATGGCAAGGGGTCGCGCGTCAGACGTGCGCGTCGGGGCAGTGTACAACAACAAAACGCCCGGCATGGCCGGGCGTTCCAGGGCACATCGGGAGACAGCGCGGTCAGTTCGTCTTCACGCCTTCGCGGCTTTTCAGGAAGGCGACCGCCTGGCTCAGTTCGTAATCGTTCTTGGAAATCACCTGACCGGGTTCCGGGCGCATGGTTTTCGGATCGACGTCCTTCGGCCGTTCCTCCGGCGTGAAGTTGTACTTCTTGGTCGCCGTTTCGAGCGCCTTCTTTGGATCCTCCGGTTTCTCTTCGCTCAGGTGCTTGGTCAGGTCCGCTTCGCGGAGCTTGAGACCGGCGCCTTTTCCGGAGGAGCCATCCTCGAGCGGAATGTCGGGCGTGATGCCTTTCGCCTGGATCGAACGGCCTTTCGGCGTGTAGTAGCGGGCAGTCGTGAGCTTGATTGCCGTGTTGTTGCCGAGCGGCAGGATGGTCTGCACCGAGCCCTTGCCGAAAGTCTGCTGTCCCATGATGACGGCGCGCTCATGGTCCTGCAGCGCGCCGGCGACGATCTCCGACGCCGATGCCGAACCCCCGTTTACCAGCACGACCATCGGCACGGTCTTGGCTTCAGGCGGCAGCCGTCGCAGGAAGTCTTCCTTGTTGCGGCTGCGCAGGTAGTTTTCCGGAACGGCATCGAGCCGCATCTTCGCGTCTTCTGCGCGGCCATCGGTGTAGACGACAAGCGAGCCTTGCGGCAGGAACGCGGCCGATACCGCGACGGCACCGTTAAGGAGGCCGCCCGGGTCGTTGCGCAGGTCGAGCAC
>DKBE01000066.1 GCA_002451085.1 Proteobacteria bacterium UBA6908
CGGTTTCAAGGATATCGGCCGCGTACGCGCCAATGTGTTCTATCAGCGTGGCTCGATCAGCATGGTGCTGCGCGTCATCAACACCTATGTGCCGACCCTGCAGGAGCTCGGGGTTCCCGAGGTTGTGTCCAAGTTCTCCAACCTGGAGCGTGGACTGGTCCTGGTGACCGGTGCCACCGGTTCCGGCAAGTCCACGACACTGGCAGCGTTGATCAACGAAATTAATGCCTCCCAGACCAATCACATATTGACGATTGAAGATCCGATCGAGTTCCTGTTTTCCGAGAAGCGCTCCATCATTACCCAACGCGAACTCGGTATCGACACCAACAGTTTTGCCGACGCCATGCGCGCCAGCCTTCGTGAGGATCCGGATGTCATTTTGCTCGGTGAAATGCGCGATCCCGAAACTATTGAAACCGCACTGACCGCCGCCGAAACCGGGCATCTGGTGTTCTCGACCGTGCACTCACCGGCTGCCGCCGAGACTGTGTCACGCATCATCTCGGCCTTCCCTCCGGAAGCCCAGCAGACCATGCGGGCCAAGGTGGCCCAGAACCTCAAAGGTGTCGTCAGCCAGCGCCTGATCGCCAAGAAGGGTGGTGCCGGGCGCACGGTGGCCTGTGAAGTGATGACGGTGTCCCAGCTGATCCGGGAATATATTCTGGATCCGCTGCGCATCAAGGAAATTTCTGACCTGATCAAGAAGGGCAACCTATCCGAAGGCATGCTCTCCTTTGACTCGCACCTGTTCATGCTGGTGCGGGCCGGGACCATCGACGAGGAAACGGCCCTGCAATCTGCCTCCAGCCCGACCGACCTCAAGCTCAAGCTGGAAGGGTTCTGACCGCAACACTACCCGCACCCGGATACCATAATAGGGCGCGTTGTGTTCAAATGCGCTGATCAAGGCATTCCGTACAGGTTTCACGCAACATGGCCGATCGCAGACTTCAAGTCTTTCATACCGTCGCCCGCCTGCTGAGCTTCACCAAGGCAGCCGAGACTCTGCACATGACCCAGCCGGCCGTGACATTCCAGATTCGCCAGCTGGAAGAGCATTTTAATACCCGGCTGTTTGACCGTACCCACAATCGCATTAGCCTGACGAGCGCCGGCCAGCGGGTTTACGAGTACGCCGACCGCATCCTGTCGTTGTACAGCGAAATGGACAGTCGGGTTCGTGAGTTAACCGGAGACGTGAGCGGCATCCTGATCATCGGGGCCAGCACCACCATCGCCGAATATGTGTTGCCGGGACTGCTCGGCGAATTTCAGCAGCGCTATCCGGACGTCAACGTGCGCCTGAGCGTATCGAATTCGCTGGGGGTTGTGCACATGGTTGAAAACAACAGCGTCGATGTCGGCATCGTCGAGGCGCCGGTGACCAACAAGAACCTGGCAGTGGATGTCTGCTGGCATGATGAGTTGGTCTTCATCTGCCCGCCGGGGCACCCGTTCGCCAAGAAGGCCGTGATCACCGCCCAAGATATTGTGGGTCTGCCGTTCCTGTGTCGCGAGGAAGGTTCAGGCACCCGCGAAGTGATTAACGAGTATCTAGAACAGAACAAAGTCTCGCCGCATGATGTCAATCTGTGCATGGAGTTCGGCAGCCCGGAGGCCATCAAGAGCGCGGTCGAAGCCGGTCTCGGCATCTCGGTGGTGTCACGTGCCACGGTGGGGAAGGAACTCAAGCTCGGCACGCTGGTCGCGTTGCCGCTCAAGCCGGTACTCAAGCGACCATTCTCCTTCGTGCATCAGCGCCAGAAATTCCGGCTGCGGGCCGTGGACGAGTTCATGAATTTCGCCCACGAGCATTGCGAGAAACAGGAACCGGAAAGCAAGAAAAGCGCCGGCGACTGATCAGAATCCGGAGCGGTCATGCCGAGCAAGACCGAAAAGCGATTGCGCGAGATTCTCGCCGGGCTGCCTGCCGCCCAGGCCCAGGCGTTGCTCGATTATGCCGAATTCCTGGCTGCGCGTTATGTCGCCCCCGCCGAACTCACCGAGCCACTCGAGATACCCCGTCCGTCCCAGGAATCCGTGATCAAGGCAATCCGGCGGCTGGGTGCCACATACCCGATGGTGGATCGCTCGAAAATGCTCAATGAGACATCAGTGCTGATGACCCAGCACATCATCCATGGTCGGGATGCTGTCGACGTGATCGATGAACTAGAAGTCCTGTTCCGGCGGCAATATGAAAGGCTTTCCAATCAGCAGGAGTAGCGTATGCGCACCCCTGTTAGCGCCCGCTAGGACTCTTCAGTCCAGACTGTAGCCGAGTTTCTCAACGAGAGGCGCCAACACCGGGATCACTGACTGTAAATGCTTGTGATAGGCGCGCCAACGCTCTTGAGAAGAGCGATAAAGTGGCTGATTGATTTGTGCATAACTGGCTGTACGTGCGACGCGGCTTGACTTGTGGAAGTCAAGACAGCGCGGATCCCAGGATACGCCGATAAAGCTCAGGACCCGTTGCATTTCCCCTTCCGGATCGTTCAGAAGATCCTCGTAGCGTATGTGGGTGTAACGCAAATCCAGTTCCGCGAGATAGTGGTCGACTAGTTTCCAGGTTTCGACAAGATGAAATGCCAGAGTATCGAGCGATAAAGCGCAACCGCCTCCGTGGTAGAGCTGATTGGTGTAGCAGGAAAGTACGATATCGAGCGGATGGCGTATGACGTGGACGATCGGCGATGCCGGGAACAAGAAGCGAATCAGCCCCATATGATTTTCATTGAGCGGCATCTTGTCGGTAAAAAATGGCTTTACCGGGTCGATGGCATGGGATTCCGCCGCGATATGAAGGTAGAAATCGCGCAGTCTAACTAATGCATCCTGCTTGCCAGCCTGCGGAACGGCCGCGAGGCAGGTGGGATATGGCTCCAGGTTCTGAATGGCCTGTGCTGCGGCGTACTCCTCAATGAGTAGTAGGCCGGAAAGCTCATCGCCACCATGGATGCGAGGATGCTGGCTGATCATTTGTTCTGTGAGCGTTGTGCCGGAGCGCGGGAAACCAACGATGAACAGTGGTTGTGGACACTCGGCAACGGGTGGCAGGTAGGGTTGGAGGGCAGTAAGTCGGTCCCGCGTGTAGAAACTTCGCAGCGTTTTGAACCAGGCCGCATTGCTTTCCTTGTTGTAGAGCGTCCCATGGTCTGGGTCGCTGTTGCGCGCGCGATCTTCGGCGTTCGCCTTATCGAAGGCCGCGAATGCCTCATCGTGGCGCTGCAGTTTGTCGAGAATAGCGCCCATCTCGTAGTGCATGGACACACGGCATTCGACCGCTAGTGTTGTAGATTCCATCTGCTGCAGAAGGTTGAGCGCCTCGCTCATTCTTTCTTGGCGCCGTCGGACGCGGGCCAGGGCAAGCTGTAAAAAACCGTCGCTTGGGTGTAGGTCCAATCCTTTTTGAACGAGACGTTCGGACACTTCCACATGGTGGCGACGTTCTTCGAGGACGGCCATCTCATACAAGGCTTGGGGATTGCCGGGTTCAGTCGCCAGTATCGCCCCGTATTCAGCAAGTGCTTCCTCGTCGCGACCGATGGTTCGCAACCCCTCGCCAAGATTCATGTGCAGATCAATATTATCAGGCGCCCGTGCGATGAGAGAGCGAAATTCCCGTTCCATTGCGGTGTGCTCCTTCAAACGAAGCAGTATGGTCGCCAGGCGATATCGCAGTTCAGGGTTGTCTGGTTCGAATTTTAGCAGGACATCAATGTGCAGTCTGGCCAGGGCATACATGCGACGTTCCATGGCAAGTTTAACGAGCTGATAACGCGCATCGTGATAATCAGGTTTGATTGCAATGGCCTGTGACAAATGCTTGATGGCGGTGCTGATGTTCCCTGACTTGCCAAGCCAGAAAGCTAGGTTGTAGTGGAATAACGGGTTATTGGGTTGTGAGGCCAGCGACGCATTTATGAGTTTTATTCCTTCTGCAGGATTTCCGGCAAGGCCGGTCGCCATTCCGAGAAAGTGCTGTGCGTCCGAATTAGCCGGATTATCGCGGAGTACCCGATGCAGAAGTTCGGATGCATGCTGATGCTTACCTTGCACGAGCAGCTGTTGTGCCTGGACAAGCAGGGGAAGTGGCCCTGCTGTCCCGGCAGTCGGCTGAGCTGTCGTATTGCCGTGACAGTGCTTAAATTTCTTTCCGCTACCGCAGGGACAGGGATCGTTGCGGCCAACAGCAGCGCTCACAGGATCTCCGATGCATAGTCTGCCAGCCGCGAGCGTTCGCCGCGTTGCAGCGTNNGTTTTGCGCCTCGTCGATGATCAAAAACTTGCGCAGGAAGGTGCGGCCACGCATGAAGTTCAATGATTTGATGCGGATGCGGGAACGCACCAGGTCGTGCGTGGCGGCTCGTCCCCAGGCGCCGCGCTCGTGATGGTCGGAGGGGTTCAGCACGTCGAGGTTGTCTTCCAGAGCCCCCATCCACGGGCTCATTTTCTCTTCCTCGGTGCCNNAGGGTCTTGCCGGTGCCGGCTTGGCCCATGAGCGTGACAAAATCAACCTCCGGATCCATGAGCAGGTTGAGGGCGAAATTCTGCTCGCGGTTGCGCGCCGTAATGCCCCAAACCGCGTGTCGGTCGTTGCGGAAATCGCGCGTGACTTCGATGGTCGCCGAGTTTTGATCAACACGTCGCACAATGGCCTCGAAGGCGCGCTCGCTCTCATCGAACAGGAACTGGTTGGGGAACCAGCTCTGTGCCAATGGGCCAGAAAGGCGGTAGAACGTGCGGCCCTGTTCGGACCAGGAATCCATGTCCTTGCTGTGGGTCTCCCAGAAGTCGGTCGGCAGCTTGGTGGCACCGGAGAATAGCAGGTCAGCGTCTTCGAGAACCTGGTCGTTGGTGTAGTCCTCGGCCCGGATGCCCAGCGCGAAGGCCTTGATGCGCAGATTAATGTCCTTGGACACCAGGATGACATGCACCTCGGGATGCTTGCGGCCAAGGTCGAGCGTGACGCCAAGCAGGGTGTTGTCCACAGTCGGGGTGCTGAGACCATTGGGCATCGGCGTGTGGACCGCTTCCATGTGGAAATACAGGCGGCCGGTTTCAAAGCCCTTGGCATGCGAAGGCAGTTTGACGCCCTGGCTGATGTCTCCGCCGGCAGACTCAATCATGTCATTGATGAAACGGCTCACCTGGCGCACGTTGCGTGCCACTTCCGACACGCCTTTCTTGGAGTGATCCAGTTCCTCGAGCACGGCGATTGGTAATACGATGTCGTGCTCATGAAAACGGAAGATCGATGCCGGATCGTGCATCAGCACGTTGGTATCGAGTACAAAGATCTTTTTCTGCTGATCAGGAGTCATGGAGTTTTGATTAATTCCTACGCTTTACCCAGTTTCTTTACAGCGTCGAGCACCTCAGCAACGTGTCCAGCCACTTTCACACCGCGGAATTCTCCACGCAGTATGCCTTTCCGGTCGATGATGAAGGTGCTGCGCTCAATGCCCATGACCTTCCGGCCATACATATTCTTTTCCTTGATGACCCCGAACAGCTTGCAAAGTTTCTCGTCGACATCCGCCACCAGATCAAACGGGAAGCATTGCTTGCTCTTGAAGCCTTCGTGGGATTTCAGGGTGTCGCGTGACACCCCGAGTATTTCCGTCTTGAGCTTGCGAAAGGCATCGTACTGATCGCGAAAATCCTGGCCTTCAATGGTGCACCCCGGCGTGTTGTCCTTGGGGTAAAAATACAGCACCAGATGTTTTCCCTGCAGGTCAGACAGTCTGAGGGTCTGGTCGCTGGTCGTGTGCAGCGTCAGATCGGGGACGGGTTTACCCAGCGCCACCTTGCTCATACGCTGATTCTCAGTGAGGGATTAAAGTGCGCACGGCTCAATCCGTGAGCGTGACGGCGCGCAGTTTGGCCGCCGCGGTTTCGGGGCTGACTGTGTTGACGAATAGTCCACTGCCCAGTTCAAAACCGGTTGGGATCGAGGTGCGCGGGCAGATCTCGATATGCCAGTGGTAGCTGGCCCCGCAATCCGCATAGGCCGGTGCGTGGGGCACAGAATGCAGAAAGAAATTGTATTGCGCGCCGCCAAGCACCGCATCCAGACGGGCCATGGTGCGTCGGAACAAGCGCGCCAGTTCTGCCAGGTCATCGGGCGTGGCAGCCAGAAAGTCGCTTTGATGGGACAGCGGCAGGATATGCACTTCCCATTCGTAGCGACTGGCGAACGGTTTGATGGCGATGAATTTCTTTCCCCGCTCGATGACAAACTGGCCGACATCGAGTTTGCGCCGGATCTCGCCGGACTCCCGATCGTAGAGGGTCGCCTCAAAGGTCAACGCCTCATCGATGAGTGCGCAGAAAATGCAGCGGTGATGCTTTTCGTGGTAACGACGGCTGTTTTCCACCTCGGCCTGGACATTGTCCGGTACCACCGGGGTGGCGATGATCTGGCTGTGGGTGTGGGCGATCGAGGCGCCGGCCGCCGGACCAAAATTCTTGAACACCAGCACGTAGCGCAGGCGCGGGTTGGAGCGGTACAGCTTTTCCATATGCTCACGATAGACACCGAACAGCAGGCCAAGATGGTCATCGCCCATCTCGTGGATGGCCACGCCGTGGCGGGCATTGTCGATGATGACCTCATGTCGGCCGTAGCCGTCGATGGTCTGTTGCAGGCCGAAGGTCAGGTTCGGGTTTTCCCGGTCGTCGCCGAGCACCGGGTAGAGGTTTTCGACGATACGGATTTGCCAGTCCCCGGCGGCGGGGTAGGTGGCGATCGGCGGTGGTGTCATGTGTTCGTTGCCGGAACAGAACGGGCAGGTTTCGACATGCGCGCGGGTGTCGCGCGGCGCCGGGGCTTCGGCCTTTTTCGGGCGCATGCTGCGGGCGGTGGCCACCAGCACAGATTCGCTTGGAACAATCGGATTAATGCGGATTTCGCGGACGGGCTTATCGACGTCGGTCATGGGCGCTGCAGCGTAGATACTCGGACAATAGTAATGAATTCGTCGCTGGTTGCCTAATGACCCGCCGGGCTTGTCAGGCGCGGTCGGTAAAAGTACCATGATTGTTCGGTTTTTCACGTCTGCAGGTGGTTTTCTCCATGTTCCAGGGCAGTATGGTGGCGCTCGTGACCCCGATGCACGCTGATGGGTCGCTGGATTGGGATGCCCTGCGCCGGATCGTGGATTTCCAGATCGACAACGGCACCACCGCGATTGTCTCCGTCGGCACCACCGGTGAATCGCCGACGCTCGATATGGACGAGCATTGCGAGGTGATTCGTCGCACGGTCGAGTACTGCCGTGGACGGGTACCGGTCATCGCCGGAACCGGGGCCAATTCCACCAGTGAAGCCATTGAGCTGACCCGCTGTGCCCAGCAGGGTGGCGCAGCAGCCTGTCTGCTGGTCACGCCGTACTACAACAAGCCGACACAGGAAGGGCTTTTCCTGCACCATCGGGCGATCGCCGAAGCAGTCAATATTCCGCAGATCCTCTATAACGTCCCGGGACGCACGGCCTGTGACATGCAACCGGCCACTGTGGCACGTTTGGCGCAGGTGAAGAACATCATTGGCATCAAGGAAGCGACCGGCAACCTTGATCGCGCGCGCGAGATCCTCAAGCTCATCCCCAAGGAATTTGAACTTTATTCCGGCGATGATGCCACAGCACTTGAGTTCATGTTGATGGGTGGCCATGGCGTGATTTCAGTCACCACCAATGTCGCACCGCGCGCCATGCAGGACATGTGTGCGGCCGCATTGAAGGGTGACGAGAAAACGGCGCGCGCCATCAATGAGCGGCTGATGGGTCTGCACAAGGATCTCTTTGTCGAAGCCAACCCGATCCCGGTCAAATGGGTTCTGCAGGAAATGAAGCTGATTGAGAGCGGTATTCGTTTGCCACTGACTCCGCTCTCGGCAGCGCACCATGGCACCCTGCGCGCCGCCATGCGCCGCGCCGGAGTGGCGTGAGTGATCGCGCAACACTGACTTATAGATAGCCACGACGACTGAGAGAGATGTTGAAACGAATGAATCCATTCCAGAATTTTCGCGCGGTGTTGATCGTAACCCTGCTGGCCTTTGCGACTGGCTGCTCGTGGTTTAATTTCGGCCGTAACGACAACAGCAATACCCAGGTGCGTGAATCGCTGGAAGTGCCCCCCGACCTGGCAAGGCCGGCCGGCACGGACCTGTCAGCGGCAACGGACGCCCGCAAGCCGGTGACAGCGAGTTCCATACCCGCGGGCACCGCCCCGGGTTCCGCGCCCGCCACTGCACCTGCCGAATCGCGCGTCCGGCTTGAGCGCGACGGGGCCCAGCGCTGGCTGGTGGTCCAGGGTGACCCGAAACGCGTTTGGTCGGAGGTGCGCGATTATTACCTCCGCAACAAGATCAAACTCACCACCGATAATGTCGACACCGGAATTATCGAGACCGAGTGGATGACCCGCCCGGTGAAGGCAGACAGCGCGGTTGGAAAATTTTTCTCCTGGTTCCGGTCCACCGGAATGCGCGACCGTTATCGGGTGCGGGTGGAAGCCGGTCGCCAGCCGGGCACCAGCGAAGTGTTTGTCAGTCACCAGGCGCTGGAGGAAGTCATTGCCAGTGGCGGCGGGGTGCAGGTCGTGCATACGGAATGGCAGCCAGCGGCGTCCGATCCGTTGATGGAAGCCGAAATGCTTTCGACACTCATGACACAGCTGGGTCTGGACAAAAAACAGGCAGAGAGCCAGCTGCTGGCCAGCACCAGTGAGCGTGTCCAGCTGGTGAAAGAAGGCCTGCTCTTGACGGAGCAAGACCTGGACAGCGCCTGGCGTCGGGTAGGGCAGGCGCTCGATCGCGCGGCAGTCAGAACGGAAGATCGCGACCGCACCGCAGGGATTTTCTATGTGCACTACAGCCCGCGCGGTGGCAGTGAAAAAGGCAATGTTCTCACTGACTGGTTGATGACGGATCGCGCAACGGATGGTAAAAAGGAAGGGCCTCAGGAAAGCTATCAAGTCGCGCTAAGCAGTACGGCGCGCGGCACCGTGATCGGTATCCGTGACGTGGCGGGTAAGCCAGATACTGGCAAGGCCGCCAAGGAATTGCTGGAATTGCTCTACCTGCAGTTGCGCTGAGTCAGCGCCCTGACTGCCGCCGGCGATCACCAGGAGCCTACCCGTCCACAAGGACGCGGCCGACTGCGCTTCGCCGTTCTCGGCAGCGGCAGCCGGGGGAATGCCCTCGTTGTCCGTTGCCAGCAGACCCTTGTACTGGTCGATTGTGGCTTCTCCATCCGCGAGCTGGAACGTCGCTTGGCGCGTTGCGCCATCGCGCCAGCCGATATCTCGGCAATAGTCCTGACCCACGAACACAATGATCACGCCAGTGGCGCTGCGGCCTTCGCCCGCAAGCATGGCATGCCGTTGTGGTTGACCGCAGGAACCTTGCGGGTGCTGGGGGCGGGCATCGACAACAGGATCCGGGTTCAGCAATTCAGCGATCATGAACCCTTTGCCGTGGGCGACATCGAGTTGCATCCATTCGCCGTTCCGCACGATGCGGAGGAGCCCTGTCAGTTTGTATTTTCCGATGGTGCCCGACGGCTTGGCCTGCTGACCGATGTCGGGCACATCACGGACGCTGTCACTAGGCCGTTGCAGGGCTGCGATGCCCTTATTCTCGAATGCAATCATGACGCCGATATGCTCGCCGACGGGACCTATCCGCCATCACTGAAAGCACGAATTGCCGGTCCCCAAGGCCATCTGGACAATGACGCGGCCGCGTCGCTGCTGGCCAGCCTTGATCATCACCGGCTGCAACATCTAGTCGCCGCGCACCTGAGCGAGACGAACAACACCCCCTGGCTGGCCCGCAGTACCCTCGGATCGGTCTGGGCCGGCGGGGCGGAACGAGTGGTTGTGGCCGGACAGGAATCCGGCCTCTCGTGGCGCGAATTGGTATAATGTCAGGTATCTGATACCGGGCGACACCGGTAATGTGTGCCGGCAGTAACCGGGCCGGCCGGGTCTCCTTACAGCGGAGCATTTCAAGAACAATGGCGAACCACGCCAGCGATCCTGCGGCCAGCACGACTCCGACCACTCTCGCCTCCGCACCGCATCCGGTGATCATGGTGCGTGGTTCTGCGGCACTATCACCGTTCCGTCTGGAGCGCCTGCTGACGCGCATACAGTCGGCCGTGCCGGCCGTGGTTTCGGTATACGCCGAATACCGCCATTTTGCGGCGCTCGCGACCAGCCTGTCGCCGGCCGAGCAGGACATCCTCGAACGCCTCCTGACCTATGGCCCGGCACGGGAACGCCATGCGCCGGAGGGAGAGTTGCTGCTGGTGGTGCCCCGTCTTGGAACTCTCTCGCCGTGGTCGACCAAGGCTACGGACATCGCCCACCATTGCACGCTAGCCAACGTTCGTCGTCTGGAACGCGGCATCGCCTGGTTTGTATGCACGGCGGATCAACAGCCGCTTTCGGCAACAGATCGCCAGAAGGTTGCTACGCTGATCCATGACCGAATGACGGAAAGCGTGCTGGATGGCACGGCGCAGGCCGTTGCACTGTTTCAACAGCAGGAGCCGGCACCGGTTGCGACCGTCGATATTCTCGATGGTGGCCGGCCGGCGCTCGAGCAAGCCAACCGCGAGCTTGGCCTGGCGCTGGCCGCAGATGAAATTGATTACCTGATTGAAAACTTCGTGCGCGTCGGGCGCAATCCGACCGACGTCGAGCTCATGATGTTTGCGCAGGCCAACTCCGAACACTGTCGGCACAAGATTTTCAATGCTGAATGGGCGATCGATGGCAAAGACCAGGAGCACTCGCTGTTTGCCATGATCCGCAATACCCACCGGCTCCAGCCGCAAGGCACACTGGTCGCCTACAAGGACAATGCCTCGGTCATTCAGGGATTCCGCACCGGGCGCTTTTTCCCGGAGCCGGGCAGTGGACAGTACCGTTATCACGAGGACGACACCCATATCCTCATGAAGGTGGAGACCCACAACCACCCGACCGCGATCTCGCCTTTCCCGGGTGCCGCCACCGGTGCCGGTGGCGAAATCCGCGACGAAGGCGCCACCGGGCAGGGCTCCAAACCCAAGGCCGGGTTGACCGGCTTTTCCGTCTCGAATCTCCGCCTGCCCGGCGCCGAGCAGCCCTGGGAAACCGATCACGGCAAGCCCGGACGTATCGCCACGGCGCTCGACATCATGACCGACGGCCCACTGGGCGGGGCGGCCTTCAATAATGAGTTCGGCCGGCCCAACCTGGCCGGCTATTTCCGGACTTTCGAAGAACTGGTCGCGGGTGAGGTGCGTGGCTACCACAAGCCGATCATGCTGGCCGGTGGCGTAGGCAACATCCGCGGTCAGCACATCGAGAAGCAGGCAATTCCGGCTGGCACCAGCATCGTGGTCCTCGGCGGACCGGCGATGCTGATCGGGCTCGGTGGTGGCGCCGCTTCCAGCATGGCGACCGGGACCAGCCATGAGGATCTGGATTTCGCCTCGGTGCAGCGCGGCAATGCCGAGATGCAGCGGCGCTGTCAGGAGGTGATCGACCAGTGCTGGGCACGCGGCACCGAGAATCCGATTCTCTCGATTCATGATGTCGGGGCCGGCGGCCTGTCCAACGCGGTGCCGGAAATCATCAACGATGCCGGTCTGGGCGGCGCGTTCGAACTGCGCCAGATACCCAACGACCAGCCCGGGATGTCGCCCATGCAGGTCTGGTGCAATGAATCGCAGGAGCGCTATGTTCTGGCGATTGACTCTCGGCATCTGGACGAATTTCGTACCCTGTGCGAGCGCGAACGTTGCCCGATGGCCGTCATCGGACATGCCACGACCGAGCGACAGCTCGTGCTCACCGATCGCCAGTTTGGCGGACGCGGCGCGCAGGCCGCACGACCGATCGATATGGAGATGCAGGTGCTGCTCGGCAAGCCGCCGCGCATGCGCCGTGAAGTCCGGCGCATCAAGCGCAAGCTGCCAGCGTTCAAGACCAAGGGTCTGGATCTGCGCGAGGCCGCCTATCGGGTGCTGCGCTTGCCGGCCGTGGCCAACAAGACCTTCCTGATCACCATCGGCGACCGCTCGGTGACCGGACTCGTGTGTCGCGATCAGATGGTGGGACCGTGGCAGGTTCCGGTGGCGGATGTCGCCGTGACGGCAAGCGGTTACTCCGCTTTCACCGGCGAAGCCATGGCCATGGGAGAGCGCACCCCGGTGGCCCTGATCGATCCGGCTGCCAGCGGACGCATGGCGATCGGCGAGGCATTGACCAATCTGGCGGCGGCACGCATCGAAAAACTTCCGGATGTGAAGCTTTCGGCCAACTGGATGGCGCCAGCCGGGCATCCCGGTGAAGATGCCGCCCTGTACGACACCGTCAAGGCTGTGGGGATGGAGTTGTGTCCGGCACTGGGCATTTCCATTCCTGTCGGCAAGGACTCGATGTCGATGAAGACCGTCTGGCAACAGGATGGCGAGTCGAAGGCGGTGACGGCACCGCTGTCCCTGATCGTGTCGGCGTTTGCCCCGGTCAAGGATGTGCGCAAGACCCTGACCCCGCAATTGCGCACCGACCAGGGTGAGACGGACCTGTTGCTGATCGACCTGGGCAAGGGCAAAAACCGGCTCGGCGGCTCAGCCCTCGCACAGGTCTACAAGCAGGTTGGCCGTGAGGCGCCGGATGTGGATGATCCGCGCGTGCTCAAGTTGTTTTTCGCTGTCGTCCAGGCGCTGAACGAGCTCGGTTATGTGCTGGCCTACCACGATCGTTCGGATGGCGGCTTGTTTTCGACACTGTGTGAAATGGCCTTCGCCGGCCGCACCGGTCTTCGCATCGAACTCGACGCCCTTGGCCGTGATCCGATGGCGGCGTTGTTCAGCGAAGAACTGGGCGCCGTCCTGCAGGTGCCGCGTGAGCGACTGAACGGGATTCTCGGTGCGCTCAAGGAAGCCGGTATCGCGCGTACCGCGGTTCGCCTTGGCACCCTCACGCCGGATGACCGCATTACGTTCGTGCGGCGCGGCAAGGAACTGCTTTCCGAAGCGCGCGTGGATTTGCAGCGCGCCTGGTCCGAAACCACCTACCAGATGCAGATGCGGCGTGACCATCCGGATTGCGCCCGGCAGGAATACGACCGGCTGCTCGACGATGCCGACCCGGGCCTGCAGTCTGTGCTGACGTTCAACCCCGCGGACGATGTGGCCGCCCCGTACATCGCGACCGGGGCGCGACCGCGCATGGCCATTCTGCGCGAGCAAGGGGTCAACGGTCAGGTTGAAATGGCCGCGGCTTTTGACCGTGCCGGTTTTGCCGGCATTGACGTGACGATGAGCGATATTCTCGACGGACGGATTTCACTGCGGGACTTTCGCGGGTTGGTCGCCTGCGGCGGTTTTTCCTACGGTGATGTGCTGGGTGCCGGAGAGGGCTGGGCCAAGTCCATTCTGTTCAACCCGCGCGCCCGCGATGAGTTTCAGACTTTCTTCACCCGGCCGGACAGTTTTGCGCTGGGGATCTGCAACGGTTGCCAGATGATGTCCAACCTGCACGACATCATCCCCGGTGCCGAGAACTGGCCGCACTTTGTGCGCAATCAGTCCGAGCAATTCGAGGCGCGCGTGAGCATGGTGCAGATTCCGGCCAATCCGTCGATCTTTCTTCAGGGAATGATCGGTTCGTTCTTGCCGATCGCGGTGGCCCACGGCGAGGGGCGCGCAGAGTTTCGCAAAGCGGCCGATCTCGAGCACGTGCAATCCGCGAATCAGGTGACCCTGCGGTTCGTTGATAATCGCGGCGACGTGACATCGCTCTATCCCTACAACCCGAATGGTTCGCCGCAGGGGATCGCCGGGCTCACGACTCCGGATGGTCGCTTCACCATCATGATGCCGCACCCGGAGCGGGTTGTGCGCTCCGTTTCCAACTCCTGGCATCCGGACAGCTGGGGAGAGGATGGCCCATGGCTGCGGTTGTTCCGCAACGCCCGGGTCTGGGTGGGCTAGGGTGTTGCGCCAGGGCTGAATTCAGCCCTGCTGGGATTGCTGCGCGGCGATATCCTTGCGCACCATGTCCATATCGAGTTCCCGGGCCTTGGCCAGGATCTCGTCCAGCGCGGTGGCCGGCAATGAGCCAGGTTGCGAGAACAGAATGATCTGTTCGCGGAAAAGCATCAGCGTCGGAATGGAACGAATCTGAAATGCAGCCGCCAGCTCCTGTTCAACCTCGGTGTTGACCTTGGCGAACACCACGTCAGCGTGATTCTCGGAAGCAGATTCATAGATGGGGGCGAAGGCCCGGCACGGTCCACACCACGGTGCCCAGAAATCAATCAGGACGATCGGGTGGTTCTGGATGGTGGATTCGAAATTGTCTTTGGTCAGTTCCAATGTACTCACAGGACAGCTCTCCAGTCGACAGGCGGCCCTTAGCGGACAACCCAAAATGTGTAGAATTGGCTATTATATAAGAGTTTCGTGAATCTGCCCGGACTCGGGGACGGAGGAGGGCATGCCGGTTAGCGGAAGTGACACCACCGGTCCATTCACGCATGTCAGGTTCTGACAGGGTTTTTTAGAAAGTAATTAAAGGTCAATAACTTAACGATCAAATTGGCTGCCATGCAGCTGGCATAGGAAATGCAACAGATGGGTCAATTTACGTATGACCCGTACTGTGGGTCCTCAAAGGGGAGCAATGCGCACAACCGGTGTTATCCGCATAATCACGGGGATTCTGCTCCTCGGCGGGCTGGCGACCAGCGCCCAGGCGGATATCTTCGTCTACCAGCTGCCGGGCGGCGCACGCATTGTTACCGATCATCCGCTGAACAACCGCGATTACCGTCTGGTCCGTCACAGCCGCGACTCGAAGGGTGCCGGGGCCCTGGTTTCGGGCCGCAAGATCCAGAACGCCGTTACCGATCCGAATACCTATGATCGCCTGATCCGGCGCAATGCGACCCAGCACCAGGTCGATCCGGCGCTGATCAAGGCCGTGATGCACATCGAGTCGGCGTTCAATCCGCATGCTGTATCGGACAAGGGCGCCCAGGGCCTGATGCAGGTGATGCCTGAAACCGGCCAGCGATATGGCGCGGTCGACCTGTTTGACCCGGTGCAGAATGTGCGAGCGGCCTCGCTCTATCTGAAGGATCTCCAGAAGCTGTTCAAGAACAATACCCGATTGGTCCTCGCGGCCTACAACGCCGGCGAGAACGCGGTACTGCGTTACAAGGGCATTCCGCCCTATGACGAAACGCAGGGATATGTACGCAAGGTCATGAAGATGCATCGTGAGTACCAGGCCCGCGAGAAGGCCGGCATGAAACTGGCCAGCGCGACAGCCAAACCGGCAAGTACGTCTGTTCCGGAAGCGCCGGCGGTTTCTGCCGCGCCGCTGCCCCCGTCCCGCCACGGCAGTGTGGTGCCGGTTGCTGTCGTGCAGCAGGACAGTGGTTCGCCGGTTGAGAAGAATCTCTGACGCCCTGCGTGCTCAGGTCAGCAGTACGGCCACAATCCCGGTAATAAATATTCCATCAAAGGTTCCGGCGCCACCAATTGACGCCAGTGGAGCGCCCAGCTTGCGGATGTCCCGGAACCGCATCAGGTCGGCCCCGATCAGCACGCCCAGTGTCCCGCCGACATAGGCCAGTGGTGCGCTGTGGTCCACATCCACGAGCACGGCCGTGATGGCTGCCGCCAGCGGGGCCACGAATACCGGCATGCCAATGCCGATTCCGCGCATCGGTCGGCTGCTCAGGTGGCTGACCAGTGTCACGACTCCGGTGACGATGAACAACGCCGTCAGGGAAAAACTGCCGCGTGCAATCAAGTACAGCGAAAAGATGACGGGTACCAGGCAACCGCCGAGATTAATGGCCACGAGCGTGCGTCCGTGAAACTCCTGCATCGGCTGGCGCAGCAGGCTGTGGAACGGATCAGGAACCGTGTGCGCCCCGGATGCCTCGGTCTCCATGGCGAACAAGGGCAGGTTGATGAGGCTGCCAAACAACGATACGGCCATCAGGATCAAGGCCGAATGGGGTGACAGACCCAGCTTGTCGAAAGCGAGCGTGAGCGCCCCCACCTGTATGAAGGTGATGAGCAGAAGCAACAGGGCCAACAGAACGAAGAATGGTCCGGGGGCAAACGGCAGGCGTGGTGGCATGCGCAAATCAGGGCGACAGGGCGCGGAACAGACGCTTGAATCCCAACACCTGCTGGCGAATGAATCCGTCCCCGTAGTCGACGCCATCGAGCTGGTCGCGAATCCCGGTGGCCGGATAGCGGTTGGAAAAATCGGCGGTACCAAACAACACATCCCAAAGCGGAAACAAGGGTGCGAAATTGCAGCCCAATGCATGTCCCTCGTGGCCGATGCCGATGCCATGATGCATGCGGTGATAAGCCGGGCTGACCAGCAACCGGTCGCCGATCCGGCCGAAGCTGAGCCGCACATTGGTGTGTGACAGACTTTCAAACAAACGGGTCACCACCACAATACCGATGAAGTGTCCGGGTGGTACACCGATCAGCAGCGCGACCAACACCAGCCAGAGGTCGCCCAGTATATCGTCCAGCAGATGATTGCGGCGATCGGCCCACAGCGATAATTGCCGCTGGCTGTGGTGCAGGGCATGCAGGGACCACCACCAGGTAAACCGGTGCTGCAGGCGGTGTCGCCAGTATTCGGCCAGATCCAGGATGGCCAGATAGACAAAGAACGAGGCCAGCGGATGTGCCACGAACCAGGGGATCAGATCCTCGAGGCTCGGCGGAATAAAACCCTGAAGCCGCAACGAACCATCGAGTCCTTCCTGCAGCGGGCGCAGCAGCAGGAACACCGCCAGCGGGACAATGCCCAGACGATGCAGGAAGGTATACAGGACATCGACGCGCACGGCGCGCCGGTTCGTCCAGCGTTCCACCGGATGCCAGGCCTCGAGCGGGCGCAGGACCAGCAGCATGATGCCGATTTCAATCACGCCGTATAGCGCTACTTCCAGTGACTCAAAGGCCTGTTCGGCATAGGCCATGAAACCGAAGTGGTAGAGCAGCGGCTGCACCATGGTTTCAAACACCCAGGCATGCACCGTGGTGAACAGCTGGGTCAGGATATCGAGCATCAGCGCCCGGCCGCCGCCAGCGGTGCAAAGCAATAGCCTTTCGCCTTGAGGCCCTGAATGAGTGGTTCCAGAATCGGGGCCAGCGGTTCGCGTCGTGACCAGATGCCGAGGTGCATCATGGTCACGGTGCCGGGCTTGATGTTGGCCAGCGCCTGCTTCAGTAGTTTCTCGTTGGGGTGTTGTGTGCTGTCCAGTTCGTCGCCAATAAAGCCGGCCGCATCCCAATGGACGTGCACCGGGTAGCCGCAGCCAGCCGACCAGCGAATGGTCTGGCGCGTGGTGTGCCCGCCCGGCGCGCGCCACAGGCCGGACAGGTGGGACCCGGTGAGGGTCTGAAAACGCGCGTTCACTTTCCGTAATTCGTCGCAGAAGGCCTGCTCGTCGAGGCGGACTTCCGGTCCGTCATAGTTGACCCGCGCCAACAGACGTCCATTGGCCAGATCCTGGCGGGCGTAGATATGACGGTAAGTATGATTTCCGAAGACGTGACCTTCAGTCACCCGTGCGCGCCAGTAATCACGCCAGGAGTTATCGAGCGCATGATCGCCTCGGAAGGTTTTTTCGTTGGCCAGAAAGAATGTTGCCTGCACCTGTTCCTGCTTCAGAATGCGAGCAATGGTTTCGGCCTGCGCCATGTTGCCAGTGTCGAATGTCAGGTAAACCGTTCCGGTGCAGGTTTCGGCTGCAGCCGCCAGCGGTAACAGCACCGCACCGGACAGGACCAGCCAGCTAGTGACGCGGCGCATGGCTAAGAAAATAGATGCCGTGTGGCGAGCGTCCGACCGGGATGGAGTGCTTGATCTTCTTGCTGTCCATATCGACCACCTGCACCTGTTTGGTCCAGCGTGAAGTGACCCAGAGTTCCTTGCCGTCGCGGGTCAGCTCCATGTCGTCCGGCCCACCGGGCACGCGAAACGTCTCCATGACCTTCAGGGACTGCATATCGAGAATCGACACGGTATTCTCCATACGGTTCGAGAGCAGCAGCCGCCGGCCGTCACCCATGGCCTGAAAATTGTGCGCACCCTTGCCGGTCCTGATTTTTTGCACGGACTCGCGCTTTCGCCAGTCAATGACCTCGACATAGTCTTCGCCAGTGATGGCGACCAGCAGGTGTTTCTCGTCCGGCGTCATCCAGATACCCGCCGGCTGCCGACCAACCTTGTGTCGCCACTGGATCGTGTGGGTCTTGAGATCGATGGCGACGATTTCATCGCTTTCCTGCAGAGTGACGAAGGTCAGTGCACTGTCGCGGGTGAACGCGATGTGGCTTGGGGTTTTGGGGGCTTCGATGCGTGCGGCCAGCTTGAAATCGGCTGCATGATAGATGTCGATGCGATCGAGACGGTTGGATGCCGACACGAACCATTGCCGGTCCGGGCTGTAGGCGATTTGGTACGGGTCGCTGATGCGTGGTATCCGGCGCAGGATTTCGCCGGTCAACGGGTCCAGAAAGACCAGGTCGTTGCTGGCGGCATTTGCCACAATCAGCTCCCGGTCGTCCGGTGTGGCCATCAGGTGATGCGGTTCTTTGCCCACCGGAAAGCGCTTGATCTCCTGATAGGTTGTCGTGTCCACCAGGCTGACGGAAGCGTCGCCGGAGTTGAGGATGACGGCGATCTCCGCCCGGGCGCTGATCGTGAACAGCAACAACATCAGGAACGACAGACGATACATATAAATAACGCTTTCCATTAGAAGATGATGATTAAAAATAGTACCCCAATGCCAGAAAGCCAGCCAGAGAAACAAGGACTTGCGGCGCTTCCAGTCGGCCGGCCGGCGCTTGCAAGGAATTGGGGGTTTACGTAGTATGACCCGCGGTTCATCCGGTCGGATGGGCTGGTGTTGAAGTGGTGGCACAAAGAACAACTGTCTTCCGCGCGGTAATCCGCTGGTCGCATTTCTTTTCCGCCTTCCCCTTCAGCCAATGTTTGATTCGGGACCTGTCCCGTTTTTTTGCTCGAAGGAGCTTAGGCATCTATGCAGAGTGGTACTGTGAAGTGGTTCAATGACGCCAAGGGTTTTGGCTTTATTACTCCCACCGATGGAGGTGCCGATGTGTTCGTGCACTTCTCGACCATCCAGGCTGATGGATTCAAGAGCCTGCAGGAAGGCCAGCAGGTCGAGTTCGAAGCGGCCAAGGGTCCGAAGGGCATGCAGGCCACCAAGGTGGTTCCACGTTGATCCGCTGACCTGAATTCAAAGCCCCGCCAACCCGGCGGGGCTTTTCTTTCTGTAACGGCAATGAACAGAAATCATCCCGTTCTTGCCGTTTACGGCAGGGTTCGCCACCGGGCCGGACTCGGGCCTTCTGTCACAGGCGAGAGGAGCAAGGTCATCGAATCCTCGATTCCCGCATTCGTAGTACTTCCAGGCTGCCCCGATTCTTCCGGCCATTCGGCATGACCTCGTCCACCACTTCCGCTCATCCACGCCTGACCGCACTGGTCATCGGTGTTATTGGCGTCGTTTTTGGCGACATCGGGACGAGCCCGTTGTATACCATGAAAGAGGCCTTTCACGGCCCGCACGGCATGCCGGTCTCGGCGGCCAATATTCTTGGTGTGCTGTCACTGATTTTCTGGTCGTTGATCATCGTGGTGTCGATCAAGTACGTGGTCTTCATCATGCGCGCCGACAACAAGGGCGAGGGCGGCATCATGGCGCTCATGGCGCTGGTACAGCGCGCCACCACCGGCGGGACCCGGGTTCGCTGGCTGCTCATGACGCTCGGCATTTTCGGCGCCGCGCTGTTTTATGGCGACGGCATGATTACCCCGGCCATCTCCGTGCTATCGGCCGTCGAAGGATTGCAGGTGGCCACGCCGGCATTCAAGCGATACGTGATTCCGATCTCCCTGGCCGTGCTGGTCAGCCTGTTCCTGTTCCAGCGACACGGCACCAGTCGGGTGGGGGCACTGTTTGGCCCGGTCATGTTGCTCTGGTTCGGGACTCTGGCTTTGCTCGGGGTGCTGATGATCGTGCGCTATCCGGAGGTGCTGACAGCGGTCAATCCCGGCTATGCGATCGATTTCTTCAGTGAGCACGGCGTGGGCGGCATGCTGGTGCTGGGGGCCGTGGTGCTGGCGGTCACCGGTGGCGAGGCGTTGTATGCCGACATGGGCCATTTTGGCAAGCGCCCGATCCGCCTGGCCTGGTTCGGTTTCGTGTTGCCGGCACTATTGCTCAATTACTTTGGCCAGGGAGCCTTGTTGCTGCACGATGCCGAGGCCGCCCACAATCCGTTCTATCGCCTGGCGCCGGAATGGGCGCTGTATCCAATGGTGGTGCTCTCCACGGTGGCCACCGTTATTGCGTCCCAGGCCGTCATCTCGGGTGCTTTCTCGGTCACGCGCCAGGCGATTCAACTTGGTTACGCCCCGCGCATGAATATCCGTCATACCTCGGAGCGCGAGATTGGTCAGATCTATATCCCGTTTATCAACTGGGCATTGCTGGGCGGTGTCGTGGCATTGGTGCTCGGATTCAAATCGTCGAGCAATCTGGCGGCGGCCTATGGCATTGCCGTCACGGCCACCATGGCCATCGATACGGTGCTGGCCTTTGTGGTGGTGCGCAGTCTGTGGGGCTGGAACTGGGGCATCACCATCGCCGGCATTTTTGCGTTCCTGACCATCGATCTGGCGTTTCTCGGGGCCAATGCCATCAAGTTCTTTCAGGGTGGCTGGTTCCCGGTGCTGATCGGCATCGCGGTCTTTACCCTGCTGGCCACCTGGAAACGAGGGCGTGAAGTCATGCGCGATCGCCTGCAGGACCTGACGCTGACGCTGGAACCGTTCATCGCGGGCCTGACCCGGCACCCGCCGACTCGCGTGCCGGGCACCTCGATCTTCCTGACAACCAGTCATGCGGGCGTCCCGCATGCCATGCTGCACAATCTCAAACACAACAAGGTACTGCACGAACGAGTCATCATCCTCACGGTGGTATTTCAGGACATTCCGCATATCCACGACAGCGAACGGGTCGAGGTGCGTCCCCTCGGCGACAATTTCTACAAGGTGTTCGTGATTTACGGCTTCAAGGACGAAACGGACATCCCGAAAGCACTGGAGCTCTGCGCCCCGCAAGGTCTCGAGTTCAACATGCTCGACACCTCGTTCTTCCTGTCGCGCGAGACGCTGATCCCGACCCGTCGGCGGGTGATGGCCTTCTGGCGCGAGAAACTGTTCATCAGCATGTTGCGCAATGCCACCAGCGTCACGGCCTATTTCAACATCCCCACCAACCGCGTGGTCGAGCTCGGATCCCAGGTCGAGCTCTAACCCAGACCCATGCCGGTATCCGGTGCACGCCAGTTTCTGATCCTGCACGGATGGGGTGGCTCCGGGCCGGATCACTGGCAGAGTTGGCTGGCATCGCGGCTGCGCGCCGCCGGCGAAGCAGTGCGGTTTCCAACGCTGCCGAATCCGGACGAACCTCGCCTGGAAGAGTGGCTCGCTGTAATGCGCCACGAGCTCGCGTCCATGTCCGGTTCGCGAATTGTCGTGTGCCACTCCCTGGCTGTATTGCTGTGGTTGCACCATGCCCGGCAACCGGATGCCGCGGCGGTGGATCGACTGCTGCTGGTGGCGCCCCCGGGTTCAGCCGTCAACAATCCGCAGGTAGAGACATTTTTTCCCGCCCCGCGTGATCCGCTGGCGTTGCACCGGACAGCACCCGAAATCGAACTGGTGTGCAGCGCGGCCGATCCTTTTTGTCCGGAGCGGGCGGACCGCTATTACGGCGAGCCACTCGGCGTACAGACTCTCCTGTATCCGTCCGAGGCCGGGCATATCAATGTCGCTTCCGGTTATGGCCCGTGGCCGTGGGTTGAATCGTGGTGCCAACGACAACACATAACCGTTGAGGCAGCGGACCGATTCCCGTGATGTTTGTGCAGTTTTCTCTGCGACCCTGACCCATTAGTATTGTGCTTTGACTCAATTGGACGTCCGGGAAGATGGAGCCAGGAAGGCTCAGGGGTTATGTGTCATGTCTATTGAATACAGCGTCGACGAGTCGAGAAATGTGGTCCTGGTGACTGTGCGTGGCACGGTAAATGACCATGAGTTTCTCGACTATGTCCGGCAGTTTCATAATGACAACCGTATCCGACCCGGGTACCGGGAACTGGTGGATGCCACGGCGGCCTCTCCGGGCGTGATTCGCGCTGAACTGTTCGACCAGATTGCCGAGTTGGACCGGCAGCGACCGGAAATGCTGCCACGCGCCAAGACAGCGATTGTGGTTTCCAGTGGCGAGGCGTTTGAGCTTGCACGACAATACGAATCCAAGGCGCAGATGCCGGTGACCGTGTTTTCGAGCCTGGATGTCGCCCGCATCTGGTTGGGCATCAACTAGCGATAGGGGCATTCGACGGCTTCGTGCCGCCATGGCATGCCCTACACGAGCAGTTCGCTTGGCGCGGTAGTGGCACCGGATTACAGCAACAGCGATAATCGCCAGCAATAATCACAAACGGTTCCACCCTTCATGACTACTCCTTTCGGACGCTCGCTCGTGGCCAGCCTGCTGGTCATTCTGTTTCTCGCGGTAGCCCTGACGGCCGGCTGGACATGGCTCACGCTGAATTATGATTACTCGGACGGCGAACGCGCCGGTTACGTGCAGAAATTCTCGCGCAAGGGCTGGGTCTGCAAGACCTGGGAAGGTGAGCTGGCGCTCGTCAATCTGCCCGGGGCCATGCCGGAGATCTTTCACTTCACGGTACGGGACGATGCCGTGGCCCGGCGTATCCAGGGGGCGATCGGCAAGCGCGTGGCGCTGACCTACGAACAACATATTGGCGTTCCGACATCCTGTTTCGGTGACACGCAATACTTCGTGGTCGACGTGCGTGTTGTTGATTAGCGGGATAGATTTGGCGGACGTGGGACGATTGACACCAGCCGCGCCTGGGTTACGACTCGCGGACCAGACCGTTACCGACAGCGAACTTTGGTTCTTCCTGTTCTTCCTGCAGTTGCAGCTGCCACAGGTGTGCGTAGACGCCACCACGCACCAGTAGTTCGGCGTGGTTGCCGCGCTCGACGATGCGACCCTGTTCCATCACAAGGATCTGGTCGGCGTCCATGATGGTCGAGAGCCGGTGGGCAATGACCAGGGTGGTGTGATCGGTGGCCAGTTCCCGCAGTTCAGCCTGAATCGCCTTTTCAGTCTTGGAGTCGAGCGCCGAGGTGGCCTCGTCGAAGACGAGAATGATCGGATTCTTGAGCAGGGTGCGGGCAATGGCGACGCGCTGTTTTTCACCGCCGGACAGCTTGAGGCCGCGCTCGCCAACCAGGGTCTCGTACTTTTCCGGCAGGGTTTCGATGAAGTCGTGGATGTGCGCGGCGCGGGCGGCGGCGATGACCTCATCGCGGCTCGCGTCCGGGTGGCCGTAGGCGATGTTGTAATAAATAGTGTCATTGAACAGAACCGTGTCTTGCGGCACGATGCCAATGGCCTGGCGCAGGCTGAGCTGTGTCACGTCGCGAATGTCCTGGCCATTGATGGTGATGTGCCCGCTCCACACATCATAAAAGCGGAACAACAGGCGTGAGAGCGTCGATTTGCCGGCGCCGCTGGTGCCGACCACGGCCACCTTGCGGCCGGCCGGCACTTCAAAGCTCACGTCATGCAGGATCTGGCGGTTGCGGTTGTAGCCGAAATCCACCTGCTCGAAACGGATCGTACCGCCGTTCACGGCCAGTGGCCGGGCATCCGTCTTGTCCTTCACTTCCTCATGCTGTTCCAGCAGGCTGAACATGCGTTCCATGTCCGCCAGCGAGTGGCGAATTTCGCGGTACACGAAGCCGAGAAAGTGCAAGGGCATGTACAGCTGGATCAGGAAGGCATTCACCAGCACCAGGTCGCCGATGGTCAACGCCCCGCTGACCACGCCCTGGCTGGCCATGATCATCAGGATGGTGACACCCGCGGCCACGATCGCCGCCTGGCCAATATTCAGCACCGACAACGAAGTCTGGTTGCGGATCGCGGCCTTTTCCCACTTTTGCAGTGTGTCGTCATAACGCCGCGCTTCCCAGGCCTCGTTGTTGAAGTACTTGACGGTCTCGTAATTGATCAGGCTGTCGATTGCCTTCGTATTCGCCTTCGAATCCATCTCGTTCATGGTGCGGCGGAAAATCATGCGCCACTCGGTGATCACGAGGGTATAGGTGATGTACACCGTAATGGTGCCGAGGGTCACAAGCGCGTAGCGGGCGTCGTAACGCACCAGCAGGATGACCGTGACAAGCCCCATCTCGAACAGGGTGGGGAGGATGTTGAACAGCATGAAATTGAGCAGGAAGCGGATGCCGGCCGTACCGCGCTCGATGTCGCGCGACATGCCGCCGGTCTGGCGCTCGAGGTGGAAACGCAGGCTCAGGGCGTGCAGGTGCTCGAACACCTTCATGGCCACGCGCCGGATCGAACGCTGCATGACCTTGGCAAACACCACGTCGCGCAATTCGCCGAACAGCGAGTTGCTGAGGCGCAGCAGGCCATAGGCCGCGAGCAGGGTGAGCGGCAGCACCAGCAATTGCTGTGGTCCGCTCAGCGAATCCACCACTTCCTTCAGGACCAGTGGCACGCCGACATTGGCCATCTTGGCCAGCGCCAGGAAGCCCATGGCCAGCAGCACGCGCCCCCGGTACTCCCACAGGTAGGGCAACAGGGTCTGGATGGTGCGCCAGTCTTTACGGTCGGTCGGGGCTGGGCCGAAGTGGCGGGTGCGCATGATGAACCTGACAACGAAAGACGGACATTCTACCGGCAAGCCACTGTTGCGGCCAAACCGTATGGAAATTGCGTCAATGCGGAAATGCACAGTTGTGAAACGTACGACTGGCGTGATTCACAAGCATGGTGCGCGCGTCGATGAGAATGACCGTGGGTATTCTCGGTAGAGGCTTGATTCACAACGATTGAAGGGAAGTGGCACAGCGGTTGCTATGTGTACAGCGGGTGTGATTGGCATGGTTGCGTAATCCAGCCCGCCGGAATTCGTGGAGCGCGAATTCCGGCATCAACACAGCGGCGCACCAATGGCGGTGCGCGAGTACGGACAACGGTGTCCACATTTCCGGCGCAGGCGTCGGAAGGTGAACACCGTTTTGTTTTGGCAAACCGCAATTCAACCGTGAATAAGGAGCGTGACATGACCCCGGATGACAAGAAGCTGGTGCAGGAAAGTTTCGCCAAAGTGGCGCCCATTGCCGACCAGGCGGCAGCATTGTTCTATCAGAATCTGTTTACCGCCGATCCATCGCTCAAGGCGCTGTTCAAGGGCGACATGGTTGAGCAGGGCAAGAAACTGATGAAGATGATCGGCGTGGCGGTTGCCGGACTCGACCGGCTGGAGAGCATTGTCTCGGCGGTGCAGGATCTGGGGCGTCGGCACGTCAAGTATGGTGTCAAGTCCGAACATTACGACACAGTCGGCGCCGCGCTAATCCAGACCCTGGCACAGGGCCTCGGTCCGGCATTCACGCCGCAAGTGAAGGACGCCTGGATAACGGTATACGGCGTGCTCGCCACCACCATGAAGACTGCCGCGTATGGCGACGAATCCATTGCGGCCGTTGCCGGCTGCTGATTCCGCCGAACCCGCGGATCAGGCGATTCCGGTTGTCATCATCGGAGCCGGACCGGCAGGAATCCAGATTGCGCAAGAGCTGCTGAAGCGCGATCCGTCGCGGGCCATCGTGCTGTACGGTGATGAACCGTGGGAACCGTACCANNCGGCTGCCATCCGGTCACCGCGTGCTGCAACAGCATCACTGCGCGGTGGCGGCCATTGACCGTGTACGTCGTTGTGTCCGCGACGAATACGGACGCGAGCAGCGCTACTCCAGATTGATCCTCGCAACCGGTTCGCGCCCGCATGTGCCGGCAATCCCCGGCATGGAACGCAGCGGCGTCTTTACCTTCCGCAATCTCAGCGATGTTGAGCGGCTTATGGCACGTAGCGTGCGCAGTCGACACACCGTGGTGCTGGGTGGCGGATTGCTCGGGCTGGAAGCGGCGCGCGCGTTGGCGCGCCACTCGACCACAGTGACGCTGTTGCAGCATGCACCACGACTCATGAACCGACAGCTGGACGAGGCAGCCGCCACGCTGCTTCAGCGGCATGTCGAAGCACTGGGCATCGAAGTCGTTCTTGACGACGGTGTACGTGAAGTCACTGGCAACCAGTCGGTGAAGGCACTGCGACTGCTGTCCGGGCGTCTACTGGAGTGCGACACGCTGGTGCTGGCCACCGGCATTGTTCCCAATACCCGGCTGGCACTCGATGCCGGCTTGAGTGTCGGTCGTGGAATCCGTGTTGACGACCGCATGGCCACCACCGATCCGGATATCTTTGCGGTGGGCGAGTGCGCCGAGCACCGTGGCCAGGTGTTTGGGCTGGTGGCACCGGGACTGGAGCAGGCCGCGGTGGCCGCGCACAACCTGAGTGGCGGCCACGCCATATACCAGCGCTCGGCAGCGGCAACCCATCTCAAGGTCGTGGGGCTTCCGGTGTTCAGTATCGGCGAGACTGGCGATGACGAAAATCCGGCCGAGCACCGCACACAGACCTGGATGCGATCCGGGTCGTCGCAGTATCGCAAGATCATCCTGCGCAATGGCCGCCTGGTCGGTGCCATCGGCATCGGCGATTGGCCGGAGGCGGCGGCGGTGCAGGAGGCAGTAATCCATCGGCGTCGTCTCGGCCCGCTGGCGCAGTGGCGATTCCGCCAGCATGGCCAGTTGTGGAGCGAGGCGGGACAGGACGGCGTGGCCTTCTGGCCGGCAGCGGCGACAGTATGCAACTGCGCCACCATCTCGCGCGGCCGCCTGACCGAAGCCGTGGCTGGTGGCTGCCAGAGTATCGAATGCCTTGTCGAGACCACCGGCGCCGGTCGGGTGTGCGGTTCGTGCCGACCGTTGCTCGCCGAGCTGGTCGGTACCCAGGCCCAGTCGACGACTGTGCCGGGCCGACGCACGCTGCTGTGGGCGTCAATAGCCAGCCTGCTGGTGCTGGCGGCGTTTTATCTTCCCGGTGGCTTCCGCGAACTCGGTTCGGCACAAGGCAGCCTGTGGCCACAACGGCTGTGGACCGATGGATTTTGGCGACAGGTCAGCGGCTACACGTTGCTGTCCCTGGGTCTTCTGGCGCTGCTGCTGTCACTGCGCAAGCGCTGGTCCCGGCTGGTCTTCGGCGACTTCGGCATCTGGCGCGTGCTGCACGTGGTGCTGGGCTTGTCCATGCTGGGCGTGCTGGTGCTGCATACCGGACTGCGGCTCGGCAACAACTTCAACTTTCTGCTGTTGGCGAGCTTTTTTCTGCTCACCAAGCTCGGCTCCCTGGCCAGTGCGGTCGTCGCCGTCGAAACCCGTCCGACCCGCGCCAGCCGACACTGGAAGCAGTGGTCGACGCTCGCTCACATCGTATTGACCTGGCCGCTGCCGGTGTTGCTCGGTTTTCACATTCTTTCCGTCTATTACTTCTGATGCCATGGCCGATGCAAACCGAAAACGGTGGTGGCTGGCGGCGGGCGTGGTGATGCTGGCACTCACCGGCTATTTCAGTGCCCGTCTGTTGGGGGATGACCGCCGGTTGTTTCTTCCGAATGCCACCAGTCACGGCCACTACCAGATCGAACTGGCCTGTGACGCCTGCCACACGCCCTTTTCCGGCGTAAAGCAGGAAGCCTGCAACCAGTGCCACGGCGAGGAGCTGGCCGCGGTAAACGACACGCACCCGCGCAAGAAGTTCGATGACCCGCGCAATGCCGACCGCCTGACCGTGCTCGATGCCCGCTACTGTGTGACCTGCCATGTGGAGCACCAGCCGGAGCGAACCCGTGCCATGGGCGTGACCCAGCCGGACGATTTCTGCTTCCACTGCCATGCCGACGTCGCCACGGAGCGGCCGTCGCACCGGAATCTTGCTTTCGACAGCTGCGCTTCGGCCGGTTGCCACAATTTCCATGACAACACCGCGCTGTATGAAGATTTTCTGGCCAAGCACCTGCATGAGCCGAAGTTGTTGGCCAAGCCGCGAGTCGCGACTCGTGATCTCAGGCCATGGATCAAGGCCGTGTCCACCAAAGCCTATTCGCACGCACTGACGCGCGCCGAGGCTGATGCGCCGGCACCGGTAGTCGCGAAGCATCTGGAGGAGTGGGCCGGTACCGCCCATGCGCGCTCGGGCGTGAATTGTCGCGAATGCCATTCGCCGGTTCAACCGAATGGTATGCGTGCCAGCTGGCAGGACAAGCCGGGCGCCACGGTCTGCGCGAGCTGTCACGAACGTGAACAACAGGGTTTCCAATCCGGTCGGCATGGCATGCGGCTGGCGCAAAAACTGTCACCCATGCGTCCGGAACTGGCGCGCCAACCGATGAAAGCGGATGCCCATGGCCGTGAACTCAGTTGCACCAGTTGCCATGGGGCACATGCCTTTAACACGCACCGGGCCGCGGTTGATGCCTGCCTCGAGTGCCATGACGATACTCACAGCCGCGCCTATCTCGATTCGGCGCATGCCCGGCTGTGGCGCGCGGAAATCGAAGGGCACGGCGCAGCCGGCAGCGGCGTCAGTTGCGCCACCTGCCACCTGCCGCGCGAGACGCTTCGTGATGGTGACCTCAAGGGCGTTCGGGTTCAGCACAACCAGAACGCGAACCTGCGCCCGAACGAAAAAATGATCCGGGCAGTGTGCATGTCCTGCCATGGCCTCGGCTTCAGCATTGATGCCTTGGCCGATCCGTCGCTGATTGCCAGAAACTTTTCCGGTACCCCGGCGCGTCATATCGAAAGCCTCGATCTGGCCGCCGCCCGCCTGAAACTTCCCCGTAAACCCAAACCCTGAAAAGGAGCATGCCATGCGTACCATAAAGACAGTCACTCGAAGTGTGTTGCCGTTGATGATCGTAGCGAGTATCACCGCCTGCAGCAGCGGCAAGCCGCAAGCCGGTCTTTCCCCGCAGCAACTGACCGATTCCCTGCACCTGGTGCTGGAAACCGATCGTACGGTCTACACCAAACTTATCGTCAATCGCCTGCAGAATGAGGAGAAGGTGATCAAGGCGAGCGAGCACTGGAAAGAAGACAAGGCGCTGGTGCTGCCGGCGCAGATGTTCCGTGCCGGTGCCGAGATGGCGCGCGAGAAGGGCGCCACCTTCAGCTATTCGCTGCTGTCGACCTGGCCGATCAACAAGCAGAATGCCCCGAAGACCGATGCCGAGAAAACTGGCCTGGACTATATTGCGGCCAACAAGGGAAAGAATTACTACACCGAAGAAACCCTGGGCGGTAAAAAGTACTTCACCGCGGTGTATGCCGACATTGCCGTGGCACCGGCCTGCGTCACCTGCCACAACGGCCACAAGGACACTCCCAAGAAGGACTTCAAGATCGGCGATGTCATGGGTGGGGTGGTCATTCGTTACCCGCTCGGCAGCTGAATGCAGCTAGCCTGCATCATGATGAGGCATGGCCAGGGAGGGCTGTGCGTCATTCTGGTGCGTAGGATGACAGCGAAATCATCCGGATACTATCCAAGTCATTGAAGATTAATGGAATATTCAGCTGGCACAGCGATTGCTAATACACGAGGAAAGTATCAGGAATCATCGAGATGAATTTGCGTGTGCTGGTGGTCGATAACGACATGGAGCGGTCGGACCTCCTGCGAACGGCGCTGCAGAATGCCGGGTATCTAGTCGTGGCCGAAGTGGATTCGGCCGTCGATATCGTGGCGCAAGTACGGGCGGTCAAACCGGACGTGATCGTCATCGACCGGGACTCACCCGATCGCGACACGCTGGAACATGTGTGCATGATTACACGGGATGAGCCGCGTCCGATTGTGATGTTCACTCAGGATCACAATCAGGCCCTCATGCGCGAAGCACTACAGGCCGGTGTCAGCGCCTACGTGGTGGACGGGCTGTCGGCGGAACGGGTGCAGGGTATCGTGAATGTAGCCGTGGCCCGGTTCGAGCAGTGGCAGGGGTTGCGCGAAGAACTCAACCAGGCGCAGGCCAGTCTGGCGGAACGCAAGGTGATTGATCGCGCCAAAGGAATCCTGATGAAGCAGCGGCGCTGCAGCGAAGACGAGGCCTACCGGCTGCTGCGCAAGACGGCGATGGATCGCAACGAGCGACTGGTGCAGGTGGCAGAGAACATTATCGCCATGGCCAGCCTGCTGACGTAAGACTGAAATTCAGTAAACGCGGGTCGTCCAAAGATGGGCGGCAGGCGAAAGCATAACGACGGGTCGAGAGGGCCTGTCACCGGACAACGGCGTCCGATTCTGCGGAAACCCCGCAGGACGGATGCCGTTTTTTATTCTCAAGCGGAGATGAGCCATGAAGAAAGATGACCCGAAGCTGCAGCAATCCTCCACCCCCGAGCTGACTCGGCGCGGTTTCCTCAAGGCCGGAATGGCCGGCGGCCTGACAGCGGCCGGGCTGCTGGGGCTGGTGCCAGCCGGTGTGCGTAACGCCGCCTGGGCGGCGGACAAGACCGGGCCGGAAAAGAAGGACGTTACCTTCGGCATTATCCCGCTGACCGATTGCGCCGTGATCGTGGTCGCCCACGAGAAGGGCCACTTCAAGAAGTACGGACTCAACAGTGCGGTGTCGAAAGAGGCCTCGTGGGCCAATATCCGCGACAAGGTGTCGATCGGCGCCCTCGACGGCGCGCACATGCTGGCCGGCATGCCAATTGCCGCCACCCTCGGCGTCGGGGCCGTACCCAAGGCCACGGTCACCGCCTTCAGCATGGACCTCAATGGCAATGGCATCACGGTGTCGAATGATCTCTACGAGCGCATGGTCAAGGCCGACCCGGCCGCAATGAAAGAGCGCCCGCTCACGGCGCGCGCGCTCAAGAAAGTGATCGATGCCGACAAGAAGGCCGGCAAGCCACCCATGACGTTTGCCATGGTATTTCCGGTCTCGACCCACAATTACGAAATCCGCTACTGGATGGCCTCCGCCGGCATCGACCCGGACAATGACGTACGCCTCATCGTCATCCCGCCGCCGCAGATGGTGGCCAACCTGCAGTCGAAGAATATCGACGGCTACTGCGTCGGCGAGCCGTGGAACGAGCGCGCGGTGACCGCTGGCATCGGCCACACCCTGATCACCAACTACGAGATCTGGAACAACAATCCGGAGAAGGTGTTCGGTGTGAACAAGGAATGGGCTGACAAATACCCCAAGACTCACCAGGCCGCGGTCATGGCGCTGATCGAGGCCGCGCAATGGATGGACAAGCCCGAAAACCGTGCCGAGGTGGTGAAGATCATTGCGCAGAAGTCGTACGTCAATGCACCGGAAGATGTGGTCAAGATGTCCATGACCGGCACCTTCCGTTACTCGAAAGGCGAGGCGCCGCGGCCGCTGCCGGACTTCAACGTGTTCTACCGCTATGCCGCCACCTTCCCGTGGCGCTCACACGCCGAGTGGTTCATCACCCAGATGATCCGCTGGGGACAAATCGAGAAGCCGCTCGACATCAGGAAAACGGCGGCCTCGGTCTATCGCCCGGATATCTATCGCGACGCCGCCAAGTCGCTCGGCATCGCCGTGCCCACGGTGGATCACAAGACGGAAGGTACGCATGCCGGACCGTGGACATTGACCCAGGCGACCAAGCCGATTCCGATGGGGCCGGACAAGTTCTTTGACGGCATGGTGTTCGACCCGGCCAAGCCGATCGATTACCTGAAGGGCTTCAAGGTCAAGAACATGAAAGTCGACATGGCCGCGCTCGCCAAGCTAAACAAGTAAATCTTTCGTATAAGGAGGAATCATGGCCGCCACCATCGTCAAGCTCGCCACGCCGGAGGAAAAACCGGTCAGTGCGTCCACGGCCACCACGCCACCGGCTGTGCCGGTCACCACCCGCAAGCCGGCGACGCCAGGGCGGGACCGGGTAGTGCGTTTCACGCTACCGTTGCTCACGTTCGCGATCCTGATCGTGTTTTGGGCCATCGTGCAATCGCAGTTCGCCCCGGAACTGCCGACGCCCGGGGCGGTGCTGGACCGGGCGCTGGAAATCTTTGCCGATCCGTTCCGCGATGCCGGGCCAAACGACAAGGGGATCGGCTGGCAGCTGCTGTATTCGCTCGGACGAGTGGCGGGCGGGTTCTCGCTGGCGGTAGCGGTGGCGATTCCGCTCGGCTTCCTCATGGGCATGAGCAAGACCTTCAACACCGCCTGGCAGCCGTTGATCCAGGTGTTACGGCCGGTGAGTCCGCTCGCCTGGCTGCCAATCGGTCTGTTGCTGTTCAAAGCCGTGAATCCCTCGGCAATCTTCGTGATCTTCATCACCTGTATCTGGCCGACGCTGCTCAACACGGCCGCCGGGGTGCGCGCCATCCCGCAGGACTACATGAACGTNNCCCTACATCCTCACCGGCATGCGGCTGTCGCTCGGCATCGCCTGGATGGTCATCGTGGCGGCCGAAATGCTGACCGGCGGCATCGGCATCGGCTTTTACGTCTGGGACGAGTGGAACAACCTGAACGTCGCTTCGATCATCGTTGCCATCGGCGTGATCGGCGGCATCGGCATCCTGCTGGAACTGGCGATGGACGTGGTCCAGCGCCGCTTCGACTACACCGCACGCTGAGGAGGCGCCATGCGAAGCTATCTCAATCTGGAAACCGTCGGGGTCACCTTCAATGGCGCCAGCGGCCCGTTCGTGGCGGTGCGCGATGTCACCCTGCGCATCGATCGCGGTGAATTCATCACGATCATCGGTCATTCCGGCTGCGGCAAATCAACCCTGCTCAACATGATCGCCGGGTTGCTGCCAGTTACCGACGGCGTGGTACTGCTCGAGGAAAAGGAAGTGAATGCCCCTGGACCGGATCGGGCGGTGGTGTTTCAGAATCACTCGCTGCTGCCGTGGCTCACGGTGTACGACAACGTGCGGCTGGCGGTCGACAAGGTCTTTGGTGAGCGCAAGTCAAAAAACACGCGCCACGAATGGACCCTGCACAACCTGGAGCTGGTGCGCATGGACCACGCGCTCGACAAGCTGCCTGGAGAATTGTCCGGTGGCATGAAGCAGCGCGTCGGTATTGCCCGGGCGCTCGCCATGGAACCCAAGGTGCTGCTCATGGACGAACCATTCGGCGCGCTCGACGCGCTGACCCGTGCCAGCCTGCAGGAAGCGCTGATGGACATCCACACGCGTCTCGGCAACACCGTGATCATGATCACCCATGATATCGACGAGGCGGTGCTGTTGTCGGACCGGATCGTCATGATGACCAACGGCCCGGCCGCCACCCTCGGCGAGGTGCTGGACGTCAAGCTGCCGCGCCCGCGTGACCGGCTGAAGCTGGCCGAGAACCCGGAATATGCACAGTCCCGTGCCGCGGTGCTCAAGTTCCTGTATGAGCGCCAGCGCCATCCGGGCGAAGCGGCCTGAGGGAATCCTGGTGGAGACAGCAACCATGAAAGAAAAACTGGTCGTCATCGGCAACGGCATGGCCGGCATCCGCACGCTCGAAGAGCTGCTCAAGCTGGCACCGGACAAATATGACATCACGGTGTTTGGCGCCGAGCCGCATCCGAACTACAACCGCATCCTGCTATCGCCGGTACTGACCGGCGAGAAGCAGTTCGAAGAAATCGTGCTAAACGACGACAGCTGGTATGCCGAACACGGCATCACCCTGCACAAGGGCCGGTCGGTGGTCGAGATCGATCGGCGCCAACGTCGGGTCTGGGCGGCTGACGGCACCGCCGCCCAGTACGACCGCTTGCTGCTCGCGACCGGCTCCAACCCGTTTCTGCTGCCGGTGCCGGG
>DKBE01000045.1 GCA_002451085.1 Proteobacteria bacterium UBA6908
ATGCCGGCGGCCAGCTTGCGGATCATGCCGGCGCGCAGCATGAGCTGGTGGCTGATGGTTTCGGCTTCGGCCGGGGTTTCGCGAACAGTGGAGAGCAGGAACTTGGAAACGCGCATGGCTGAATTCTTGTTTCTTCGGGAACAGGATGGGGCAGTATAACTGAAGCGCCGAAGGCCACGCGAGGCGGCCTTCGGGCGGGGCGAGCAGGCCGGTTATTTGGACGGCAGGTTCAGCGCCTCGCGCGCGAGTTCGTCCAGCAGATTTTCGACCGCCTGCAGGGAAGCCTTGGAGGCAGCACTGCCGTCCGGCCGATGCACCCGTTTATAGGTCACGTACACCGTGTCGGGCTCTTTCAGCGTGGTGTAGACCGCGATGGTATAGGGGCAGAACGCGATGTTGTGCGGATCGGCCTCCATGGTGGCACGCGACACCACGGCACTGCAGAACGAGAACACCTGGCCCTGGTCCTCGCCGTACATCTTCATCGTCTTGCCGAGATCCTTGCCGGTGCGGTCCAGCATCTTGGCGACATGCGAGGTGTGGTCGACCACCAGGCCGCGGCCGGTAATGGCATTGACCAGGTCATCGCGCACATCCTCGAACTTGGCTTTCGCCGAATAACGCACCACCAGTCCGGTATCGGCCGCCAGCGCCACGGTAGACAGGGACGGTAGCAGCAGGGCCAGCAGGGGCAGGGTCAAATATCGCAGCATGATGGGTTCTCCTTGCACGTGACAGAAAAAAATTCGGGGTGCCTGGGCACCCCGAATGATACCGCTTGTTGCCGCTGATTCGAAAACACGCTGGCGAGGGTTTACTTGCGGCCACCACCACCCATGCCGCCACCGGGGCCCATGCCGCCTCCCATACCCATGCCAGGACCGTGGCCGGCCGGTGGCTCGTCGGGTATGGTCACGCCGCGTTCCTTGGCGCGGATTTGCATTTGTGTGTGATGCTCCGCGCGGATCCGCTCCTGTTCCTCGACAGTCTTGGCGGACCGCATCTTGGCGCGATGCGCATCGCGTTCCTGCGGCGTCATCAACTGGTATCCATACATATCCTGATCGCGAACTTGCTGCTGCGTCTGGGTCTGTTGTTGAGCCTTGGTTCCCACCGGATCAGCCGACCAGGCGGAGGCGGCAGCAAGGGCCAGCACGACGCCGGCCAGAAGGGAATGACAGTATTTCTGTTGCATGTTGTTTCTCCTTATAGAAGGAATGACCCGACTCCGTGTCGGAAGAGCGCCACTATTCATGAGTGCGGATGGTGGCGCATTGACCGGCATCAAACATCAAGCGCCATGGAGATGACTTGCATTATCCGGGGTTTTTCCGTCGGCTCGAAAACACAACCGGAACGGGAGTTGATCCCGTTCCGGTCAGGCACCACCAACTGCATCCTTACTTCGTGGCGTCAACCGCCTCGGCGCTGGTCAGCTGGCGGCTCATTTCCACCAGCGGACGCAGGCCGGTCCGCACCACTGAACGCAGCGTGTCGTGCTCACGGATGTAATCTGCCACCGGCGGGCTCACCGTGTAATAGAGTTCCACGACCTTGCGGCCCAGGTCATTGGTCAGCAGGTACTGGTCGCGGAATGCCCGCAGGTAGCGCACCTCATCCTGCATCGGTGTACCGTAGGCGGCCGTGGCGATGAAGCACTTGCTGCTGCTCTTGGGCACCACCGGAGCCGGCGCCGTGGTGTATTCATAGGCGCCGATGTCGGGTGAGGCATCACGGGCTACCCCGCGCTGGTCGGTGGTGAGGCCGGTGATTGCCGCCGCGGCATTAATCGCCGGACTCGTTGCCTCGAGCGCATGGGTCAGCGTCGGTCCGCCGTTGTCGGCCAGTGCCGCAAGTTTGGCGTCGATGTTGCTCAGGAAAGTGCCTTGCATGTCACCGATGCCGGCGAGCAGACAGCTGCTGTCCGTGCTGAGGTTGTAACCCAGCCCGATACCCACTGAGGTGATATTGAGGTTGCTGCCACTGGTTTTTCCGCAATTGACGCTGATGCGGGTTGCCGGAACGGTGCCCTTGGGGTTGTTGGCGAGCAGGACGCCACGCAAAGTGACATTCACGTTGAGTGACGGGAAGGTGTTGATCCCGGCGCCGCCGTTGGGCGCATCGCTGTTGGAGACGTTATTGGCCACGGTGACGTGAATCAGGTTGACTCGACCGTTGGTGTAGATACCGCCGCCCACATCGAAGCCGAAGTTGCCGCTGATGGTGCTATTGACGGCATTGATGGTGACCCCGGCACGGCTGCTCACACCGCCACCGCCGACGGCACCGTTGCCACTGATGGTTACCCCCGAAACGTAGGAGGTGTGGCTGCCGGTGTCGAACATGCCGCCACCGCCCTCGGCGCTGTTGCCGCTGATGGTGCTATCCAGGGCGGTGAGTGGTGCGTCGTTATAGATGCCACCGCCATTGGCGTTGCCGCGGTTGTTGCTGATGGTGGTGGTTGCAAGCGTCGACACTGCCGCGTTATACAGGCCGCCGCCATCGCCGGCATAGTTGGAGGTAACAACCATGTCAGTCAGCATCAGCGAGTAGGTCGCGCCGCCTTCTTCCCCGCCCGGATCTGCCGGCGGTGCTCCCTTTCCACCGCTTCCGCCACCACTGGCGGCGAGCGGGTCATAGGTCCCGGCCGCAATTGAGGTGCCGATGCCACCACCGCTGCGACGCAGGTAGTACTCCGTGGCATTGGGTGCTGTCAGGCCGGCGACGGTGGAGAGCTGGCCGCCCTTGATGGTCAGGCCGGACATCTGCACGTCGATGGCCACAGAAGCGCCCGGAGCGAGCGGTTCGGAAACCACATGGAACACCCGATCGCCGAAACCGGGAGTGGTGGTGACCGGATCCACCTTGGGATCGAAACCGGGAGTCAGCACATCCCAGGGTACGGGCACCCAACCGGCATCGATGATGGTGGTTGCGCTGCCAGCGCCCACGAGTTTGACGCTTTCGGTGATGTCCAAATCGCCGACTTCGGCATTCGGTGTTGGCACGGTGATGACGTATTCCGAGGTCACCCACGTGGCCAGGTATTCACCAACCTGCCAGTGCGTGGCATCGATCGGATTCGGCGTGCTGTTTTCCGGTGCGATAATGAGGTTGTAGGTGCCGGCCGGAAGATTGATGACGTCCACCGTGGGGGCGGCCTCACCGGCAATGCACTCATTCGGGAAGTTGGTTGTGTTGCCTGACGCGGTATTGGTGTTAGCCGCAATCACCGCTTCACGCAATGAGCACAGATTGTCGGTGGCACTAATTACGTCGTTCGGCGTGTTGACCGTGAGGGTCGCCGCGGAGGCAACCACCGGAAACAACCCGGCAATGGCTGTCGCCAGCAGCAGGCGACGTAACAGATTTGGCGTTCGGGTTTTCATGATGGTTTCTCCTTCTGTGGCTCGACAACGGTTAATGTTCAGGAATCGGTCAGCAGCCGGGCCAGGCTCACCAGCGGCTTCAGCATCAGTCGCACGGCGGCGCGTAGCGCCTCGTGATGGCGGATGTAATCGGCTATCGGCGGACTGATGGCGTAATAGGTTGCTACCGCCCAGCGTCCGGGCGCGGAGGTCAGCAGGTAGCGGTCGCGGAACTGGCGCAGGGCATCGATTTCACTCGCCATCGGACTGCCATAGGCGGCGGTGGCGATGAAGCAGCGACTGTCCTTCGGGTCGGGCACATAACCGGGCGCGATCTGGGTCAACATCACGTCGCGCGCTGCGCTCGGGGCCATTTCCTGCATCCACAGGATGGCCGCTGACGTACCGTCCGGCAGTACTCGCAGCTGGCTTTCCGACTGGCCTTCCGCTCCCGGCATCTGGGTGATCGGTTCGTAACTCAATCCGCCGTTGACGGACCGGGTAACATGCACACGGTAGTCCGGTTTGCCTGGTATGTTCGTGTAACTGCCGAAGGCCACGTAGAACACATCGGTGTTCTGGGTGTCACCGGGATCCGGCACGCCAGTCACTGGATTGGTGAGCGTGCCGGAGGTCGGCACCAGTCGCGGTTCAGCAACACTGATCGAAGGCCCAATCAGGTTGGCCATAAAGTCCGAGACTTGGTAGGGCGGCGACCAGCTGGCACCGGAATCATTCGAGATCAGCACGTAGAAGTTATTGGTATTGGTCGGCGGATTGGTCTGTTCCGGATCGGCCGCGACCATGTCGGTCGTGTACGAGTAACCGAAGGCGATGAAACTGCCGCGGATGAAGCCGCGGTGGGCGAGGGCGTTGTCGCCGGGGTGCAGCTCGCCCGGGTCGCTCATGTTGCGCGCCAGCGTGTACGGCTCGAGATCGGCGGCGCGAAAGCCGGTTGATGCCGGGTCGGCCACCGTGTCCTTGAGCCCGCGGTGCAACACGATGTCGGCCGGGGCGCCGGGTTCGATGATGCTCGACAGTCGATAAAACACCATCATCCGCAACGGCGAACTGCCGGCGCTGCTGTCGCCCTGCATCACCACCCGCGGGCGCCGTGCATTTTTCAGCGGATCGTTGACGATGCTGCCGTCGCTGTTGACGTCCGGATTGTTGTAGCTAAAGGAATGGAAGTGCACATTCTTGCCACCGCCACCCTTGGTTTCCTCGTACACGATCGCGGCGTTCGGCCCGCTCATCTGCAGGGTCGGGCGCGAGGCGCCGGGTCCGGTCGGCGGGCCATCGCCCATCGGCGGAATCGCCACGTTGTCGGTCAACTGCACGATGTTGCTGTGCAGTGTGGCCGTGCCACCCAGGGTCGCTGTATTGGTGTACCAGATGTTGGTGCCACCGGTGACGTGGGCACCGGACCCGCCGTCACCGGGGCCATCGCCTTCGCCCGGTTGCAGGCCCATGGCATCTTCCTGCCAGGCAATGGCGAACGCGTTGTTGCTCTGCGAGCCGGCCACGACGTCATTCTCGGCATCCCGGGAGGCATCGGTGAGCTGCTCGGTGGTCCAGTTGGTGCCGGCATCCGTTGAACGCGCCGTCCACATGCACTTGTACGGGCGCGGCGGATCGAGGGCCATGGCCACCTTCTGCGCCGGATTGGGGTAGGTGCCGGTCGCCAGCGTCGGGCAGTAGCTGCTGGTCCAGGTAATGAGAATGTTGCGCGGACTGCTGCCGGAGTAGGACGACGGCGCGAACACGCTGGCTTTGTCGTTCTCGGTGATGTAGTCGGCGCCGCTGACATTGATCGTCTGGCCACCGGTCGGATTGCCGGTGCCGTCCTTCGAGAGAAGCGCCGGGCCATCCCAGGTGGCGCCATCGTCGAACGAACGACGGATGTAGATATTGAGTTGCCCGCCGGGATTGCCGCTGCCGTCGGTGTACACCAGCAGATACGGCTTCACGAACACGCCGTTGTCGACATATGCCAGCCGCACCAGCCGACCTTTCTCGGTGGGGGCCGCGGTGGCGGACACGTTCACCGGTGTGGCAGCAATCAGCTGGTAACCGGCGATTGCCGCACTGGCAATTAGCAGGCCGCCCACAGCTGTCATTGCGTACTTTTTCACTGCATTTCTCCCCGAGGCTGAAGTGGTACTCCTCACCATCCGGGGGCGCTTATTTCGCCTTCTTGTCTGTTTAATAAAATACTTATTTACCTCGACAGCGGCCTTGACTCAGCGCAAATTTTTCAACAACCGTTGATGCGGTATTTGTTGATGCAGATTAATGATTTATTTGTGCAACGGTGAATAGAACCGCGCAGCTGATGCGTCGGTTGTCGTGCTTGTTTCAGGTTGCGGCTGTGCTTGCGAATACCGTCGGTTTATTTAACCGAGTGGCGCATGTGGTAACTCTTTGGTGAGAGCCCTAGTCGACGTTGGCCGGCCAGAGTTGGGCGGCGCCGCGCACGCCGGAGGAGTCGCCGTGGACGTGCGGCAACAGCAGCGTGCGCAGTTCGTCGCTGAAGACGGACTTCGCGAGTTGTTCGCGGCCTTCGGTGTAGAGGCGCGCGATGTTCGACAGGCCACCACCCAGCACGATGGCGTCCGGGTCGAGAATATTCACCACCACGCTGAGGGCGCGGCCGAAGCGCACAAGATAATTCTGCATTGCGGCTTCGGCCTCCGCATCGCCCGCGGCAGCGTGCTCGACGATGGCGCGCGCGTCATGCATCACGTTGCCGCCACGTTTCTGGTAGTCACGCGCAAGGCCGGGCCCGGATAGCAGGGTTTCAACACAGCCGCGCTTGCCGCAGTAGCAGGGCGGTCCGTCCGCCTCCAGCACGTTATGTCCCCATTCGCCGGCGATGTGCTGGACGCCGGCGATGACCTGGCCGTTGATCACAATGCCGCCACCGACCCCGGTACCGAGGATCACGCCGAAGACCACGGCGTGATCCGCGCCGGCGCCGTCGATGGCTTCGGACAGCGCAAAGCAGTTGGCGTCATTGGCCATGCGGATCTCGCGACCCAGCAAGCGCTCCAGATCCTGTTTGACCGGCTTGCCGTTCAGGCACACGGTATTGGAATTTTTCAGGCAGCCGGTGCGCGTGGAAATTGCCCCTGGCGTGCCGATGCCGATCGTGCAGGCTGTGCCCGCGCGCCGTTCGAGATCGTGCACCAGCGTCTGAATATTACGAAGTATGGCGTCGTAGCCTTCGGCCTGTGGCGTGGGACGGCGTTCACGCAGCAGGATCTGTCCGTTGACATCCATGACGATGCCTTCGGTCTTGGTGCCGCCCAGATCGATACCGACGCGCAGGGACGCGCTAGTGTCGAGAGAGGCAGGATGCCGTGAGCGACCGTCGCGCACGGTCATGACGATGTCATCACGGCAGACTCACGCGGTTCGGTCAACGCCAGTAGCAGGTAAACACTAACCGCCGTTGCCAGCGAAGCCAGATACGGTGTGGACAACATCCAGACATGACTGCCGAGCAGCCAGGTGCCGACCCCGGCGATCAGTGCCCCGTAGGCGGCGCGTGGGCCGCCAAGGCGGCTGAACAACCCGAGCACGCCGATGGTAAAGATGCCGGCACTGCCGAACGCCGAGGCCTGCTCCACCAACTCATATACACCACCGGCATGCAGGGCGAGGAGGTAGGCGATCAGGCCGAACAGGGCCACGGCGATACGCGCAATGCGGACTTTGGCCAGCGGAGTGAGTGCGGGTGCCAGCGGCACCACCAGATTGTGTTCGGTGAGGGCAGCGGCCGCGAGCAAGGCCGCCGATACCGTTGACAGAATGGCCGCGGTCATGGCGCCGATGAATAATATGAATGGCAGTGTTGAAAGATATGTCTGTGCCAGTTGCGGCAACAGCTGTTCCGGTTCGGCCAGATTCGGCAGCAGTGGGAGCGCGATCAGGCCGATGGCGACCGGAATGAGGCCGAAGAGAAAATAAATGCCGCCACCAAGCAGGGCGGCGCGGCGCGCCGTTTGTGCGGAACGCGAACCGAGCATGATGGCCACCAGCTCCTGCGCCAGTGCCGAGCCGATCACCGGGATCGCCCACTTTTCCAATTGGGAAAAAAAGGAAACACCCGGTCCACCCGTGAACTGCAGACGGCCGGGTTCAATGCGGGAAAATACCTCGCTGCCACCACTGACCTGCAGAATCACCACCAGCAGCACGATCAGGCCGATCATGAGGGCGATTCCCTGCACCAGGTCGGTGACGGCGTTGGCAAACAGGCCGCCGTACACGGTGTACACCACCACCACACCGGCGGCGATGGCGATGGCCAGCTCCACATCAAAGGTCGAGGTGGCGGAAATCACCTGTCCCAGTGCGCGTACCTGGGCCGCGGCCCAGATCACCGAGGTGGGCACCATCAACAGCACCGCCAGTCGTTCGACGCCGGGCGAGTAGCGTTGGCGGAACAGGTCGGCGAGCGTGGTGAGTCCTCGGCGCCACAGTGGCACGGCAAACACGAAGCCCATGAGCAGCAGGCAGATCGTGTACGCAAACGGATCGGCAATGCTGCCACCGAGTCCTTCGGCGTACACCTTGCCGGCCGCACCGATACAGGCCTCGGCCCCGAACCAGGTGGCGAATACCATGAAGCTGGCGAGCCCGAGGTTCAGTCGCCGTCCGGCCAGCAGGTAATCGGCTTCCGTGCGGCTGCGCCGCGAGACCCCGATACCGATCGCCAGGGTCACAAGCACATAAATCAATATGCCGGTGAGCGTGAGGTTCATGGTTCAGCGCTTGAGGCCCTGGATCCAGCGGGTATACAGCACATCGGCCACGCGATGCAGGTCGGTCGTGCGGCGTGCCAGTGAGCTCACCATCCGCGCGCGGNNCGGCAGTGGCGACTCCTTAATAAGTGCACACCCCCGGCCGGAATCTCGAAGGTTTCGCCATGCCAGTGAAAAACCTCGAACTGCGGCGGCAGGCCGTTCAGCCAGTCATGGGCCAGTGGCGAATCGACGGTGCTGACCTTGAGCCAGCCGATTTCCTTGAGCCGGTGGCGTCGTACCCGTGCGCCCAGCGCCTTGGCCAGCAGCTGGCCGCCGAGACAGTGGCCAAGCACCGGGATCCCGATCGCATCCGCCTCGCGTATAAGTTTCAAGACCTTGGGGATCCACGGCAGCGGATCGTTGACGCTCATCGGGCCACCCATGAACACAAGCCCGGCGGCATCGGCTATGCTTTCAGGTATCGGGTCATGGGCGTCGATGCGCACGGTGTGGTGCGCGAGACCGTGGCGATCGAGAAATTCGGCAAGGTAGCCCGGACCCTCGGTCGCGACGTGACGAAAAATGACAATCGGCTTGTTCATGTCGTTGCGATTCTAGCGCGGCGACTTCGGCTTCGGAAACGGATCATGCGCTGGCTTCACCCGCTGCTTGTCTTGTGTCTCTGTGTGCTACCCGGCGTGAGCCGGGCCATGGATCTTTCCCTGTACGCTCTGTTCAAGAACAAGGCGATCGTTCAGGTGGATGGCAGCCGCCGGGTACTGGCCGTCGGCGACACCAGCACCGAGGGCGTGAAGCTGATCAGCACCGATACCGAAACGGAAGAGGCGGTGGTGGACGTGCAGGGCAAGCGTCAGACGCTGAAACTCGGAGTGATCCAGGCGGCGTTCACCAGCAGCAGCGCTCGCGAGAGCGTCACGCTGTACGCGGATTCGAACGGCTCCTTTCACGCCGAGGGCAGCATCAACGGAACGCCGGTGAAGTTTCTGGTCGACACCGGCGCGACCACCGTCGCGATCAATAGCGCCACCGCCCGTAATGCCGGTATCGACTACAAGAAAGGCCAGGCTGGCGTGGCCAAGACGGCCGGTGGGTTCACGCGTGCCTACAGTGTGACGCTGGCCACCGTAAAGGTCGGTGAGATCACGATGCACAACGTCGAGGCCGGAGTCATTGAAGGATCGCAGCCGGATGTACCGCTGCTCGGCATGTCGTTCCTGAATGCCATGGAAATGCGGCGCGACGGCAATCGAATGGATTTGACCAAGCAATATTGAGGCTCACGTGTCCAGCGCGCTGGACACACGCAATCGGCCGCGTTGTAATGTCCGCTGACCGACAGCACGCTGCGTTCGACAGCCGCGAGAGCCCATGCAAGTACCCGAACAGCCTGAATTTGATTCATCCGGTGCTTCCGTCTCGGCGGACGCGCGCTTGCACCTCGAATCTTTTCCCGACGGTGTGCACATTCTGGTGTTCCCCAACCGTTCGCTGACACGGGCCGGGCTGTTCATGGCGGCCGGCCTGTGTGCGACCATGCTGGTACCGGCCCTGCTGTATGCCGCGTTGATCGGCGCCTGGCCGATGCTGCCGTTCCTGGGGCTCGAAATCCTGGTGCTCGGCGGCGTGTTCCTGCACCTTCACCGGCACCACGATGATTGCGAGGAAATCGTGATCGGCAACGAGCAGGTGGAGATTCTTCGCCAGCGCGGCCGCCACCGTGAGTCACTGAGCTTTCCCCGCTACTGGGTGCAGCTGGTGGTGGAGCCCGGCGATCTGCCACGCCGCTCACCGCGGTTGTGGCTGCGTTCACACGGGCAAAGTGAAGAACTCAGCCGCGACACCAGTGCAGCGACCCGACAGGCACTGGCCTGGACGCTGACGCACGAGATCGGCATTCCGGTGGCCGGACACTGACACGCGCCACCCGTGCTGTGCTGGACAGCACACAACCGCCTGCGATCTAATGCCATGAGCTGCGTGCACACGGTGCGCGGTGTACAAACACTCCGGGAAACTGAAACGCATGCGCACTTTCAGCCTACTGCTCGTGCTCCTGATCAGCCCGCTGGCGACGGCGCAGGAAGCCGCGCCCGTCAATGCCACCGCCCTCGTCAAGGCCGCCATCGAATACTGGCGCGATGTGTCCTCGATGGCAGTATTCGAAATGAACATCCACCGTCCCGACTGGCAGCGTTCCATGACCATGAAGGTCTGGACGCGCGGCAACAAGGAATCGCTGGTGCGGGTCCTGGCGCCGGCCAAGGACGCCGGCAACGGCACGCTGCTGCTCGACAACGACATGTGGAGCTATAACCCCAAGATCAATCGTGTCATCAAGATCCCGTCCAGCATGATGAACCAGAGCTGGATGGGCTCGGATTTTTCCAATAACGATCTCGCCAAGGCCGACGACCTGATCGACCAGTATCGCCATACCCTGTTGGCGACCGAAACCCACAACGGCCACAAGCTGTACGTTATCGAGGCGGTGCCGAACGAGACCGCGCCGGTGGTGTGGGGCCGCGAGGTGGTCAAGATCCGCGATGACCATATCCTGATCGAGCACGCGTTCTACGACCAGAGCAACGTGCTGGTGAAGCAACTGGCCACCACCGAAGTCAAGATGATGGGCGGCAAGATGGTCGCCAGCCGCGAGCGCATGCAACGCATCGACAAGCCGGACGAGTGGACCGATATCGTGACCCGCGAGGCGCAGTTCGGCCTCAAGCTGCCGGCAAGTACCTTCACGCTGGCCAACCTGCGCAACCCGCGAAACTAGCTCATGGATAATCTCCTGCGGCTCGCCTGGCGCAATCTGTGGCGAAACAAGCGCCGCACCTGGCTGACCGTGTCGGCGATAGCCTTCATTACAGTGTTGATGGTGTTTCTCATCACCCTGCAGCTGGGTTCCTACGATCTCATGATCGACAGCAGCCTGCGTATTTTCACCGGGCAGATGCAGGTCCAGCGCGAGGGTTATCTGGAAAAACCACAGATTCGCACGGTGATACCCGAGGCCCAGGCGGTGGCGCAGCGACTACGCGCCGAACCGGCACTCGACCAGGTTGGGGTCGCGGTGCGTGCACAGGCCTTCGCGCTGGCATCAAGCGCCAATCGCAGCTTCGGTGTGCAAGTCGTCGGGAGCGAACCTGAATTCGAGCCAAAGGTGTCGACCATTCCGCACCAGATCAAAACCGGCCGCTGGTTGAAGGATCTGCATGCACAGGAGGCAGTGCTGGGTAGCACGCTGGCACAGAATCTGCGCATCAACGTCGGCGATGAATTGACATTGCTGGGTGCCGCCATGGACGGCTCGGTGGCCGCCACGGTACTGCCAGTGGTCGGCATTTTCGAAAGCGGCATGATCGATCTTGACCGCGTCACGGTCACCTTGCCGCTCGCGACCTTCCAGGAGATATTTGGCCTGGGCAGCAATGCCCACGCCATCGTCTTCCTGGCACCAGACCTCAAACAGCTGCCGGCGCTATATACCGAGGTCGAACGTCAAATCCCGCCAACGCCGTCGTTGGTGGTGCTCAACTGGGAACGATTGATCCCCGGACTCAAGCAACTCACCCAGGCCGACTGGACAACCGGCTGGTTCATGTATATCGCGTTGATTGCCGTCGTCACCTTCAGCATCCTCAATACCTTTATCATGTCCGTGCTGGAGCGGACCCGTGAATTCGGCATCATGCTTGCACTCGGTGCCACGCCACTGCGGATTGGTTCGCTGGTCTTTACCGAAACCGTGTTTCTGGCGTTGCTGGGTCTGGGCATCGGTGTTGGACTCGGGCTGGTCATTGCCGGTTTTCTCTCGGTCTATGGCTTCACCTATCCGGGCCTCAAGGAACTCATGGGTCAGTATGGACTGCCAGGCCTGATCTATCCCCAGTTGAGTGCCGTCAGTATTTTGCTCGGACCGGCCGTGATCCTGGCATTCATCCTGGTGGCGGCGCTCTACCCGGCGCTGCGAATCCGCAAACTCGAGGCGGTGGAGGCGATTCATGCCGTCTGAATCAGCCAGCGAACGGCGGCTCGCATCCAGTGGTGAGGCCAGCCCGGCACCGCTGCTCGTCACGCTCGCCTGGCGAAATCTGTGGCGGCACACCCGCCGAACGCTCGTGATGCTGTTTGCACTCTTGCTCGGTGTGTGGTCGATGATCGTTATGGCCGCACTGGTGCGTGGTTCCATGGAGCAGCATATCCGCAAGGAGATTTTGAATCTGACAGCGCATGTGCAGATTCACTCACCTGCCTATCGGGACGATCCGGCCGTCGAGCACCGTTTTGCAGCGCCGTCTTCACTGGCCGACGCATTGACCCAGACACCGATTACGGCGGCCAGCGCTCGCGTGCGGGTTCCGGCAGTAGTTTCGAGTGAATACGAATCGGCCGGGGTGATGCTGGTCGGCATTGACCCGCAGCGCGAACGCGGACTGTCGTTCATCGACAAGGCTGTCAAACTTGGGCGTGACCTCGAGTCGGCCGGCGATCCGGGGCTGGTGCTTGGTCGCAAGCTCGCCGAACGCCTGGAGACCGGACTGGGTCGGCGCGTGGTACTGATGAGCCAGGGGGTCGACAACCAGATCAGTGATCGCGGATTCCGGGTGGTGGGTGTTTTTGACGCCGATCCGCAGGCCATGGAAACCGGATATGTGTTTATCGGCCTCGAGATTGCGCAACAGTTGCTGGGCATGGGTAACGAGGTTTCCGAGATTGCCGTGATGACGGACGATCGCAATCACCTCGACGCGCTGGTTGAACGGTTGCGGGCGACCGCACCCGGCCTGGACGTCGCGCCCTGGACCGACGTGCAGCCGCTGCTGGTGCTGATGGAAAAGGTGAACAACGTCGTGTTGCTGGTGTGGTTTGCCGTGGTATTCGCGGCCATGGCGTTCGGCTTGATCAATACACTGCTCATGGCGGTGTTCGAGCGCACCCGCGAATTTGGTCTGTTCCAGGCACTCGGTATGCCGCCGCGCTTTATTCTCGGACAGGTGCTGGCCGAGTCGTTGATCCTGCTGGTGCTGGCCCTGATACTGGGCAATGTCGTGGCGTGGGCGAGTGTTGCCGGACTCAAGGGCGGTATTGATTTGTCCATGTTCGCCGAAGGCCTGCAACTGGTGGGAATCAGCCCGGTGATCTTCCCAACACTGGCCACCGGCGACGTGCTGATCGCGAACGTGGTGGTCATTGTGCTGGGTGTGCTCGCCAGCCTGTATCCGGCCTGGCGCGCGTCGCGCTATGTGCCGGTGGAAGCCTTAACGAGAACCTGAATCCATGGAACCCAACACTGTCGTTTGCCACCAGGTTACGAAGGTGTACCGCCAGAACTCGGTATCGGTGCATGCCCTGACGGACATTAATCTCGAGATTCCGAAGCGGGATTTCGCCTGCCTGTCCGGTCCCTCCGGTTCCGGCAAGAGCACGCTGCTCAATCTGATCGGCGGGCTCGACAAGCCCACCTCCGGCGAGATCTCGGTCGATGGCCAGCGGGTTGACCAAATGGCCAAGAGCGAGCTCGCGGCGCTGCGACTGCACAAAATCGGCTTTGTGTTTCAGGCCTACAACCTGATCCCGGTTCTGACGGCGCGCGAGAATGTGGAATTTGTCATGCAGTTGCAGGGCCTGTCTGCCGGTGATCGCCGAGACAAGGCCATGCAGATACTCAAGGAAGTGGATCTCACCGGGTTGGAGAACCGCCGTCCGGCAGAATTGTCCGGCGGACAGCAGCAGCGCGTGGCGGTGGCACGCGCCATTGTTTCCGAGCCGTCGCTGGTGCTGGCTGATGAACCGACCGCCAACCTCGATTCGAAAACCGCCCAGGCGCTCATGGAGCTGCTGGTGCACATGAACACTGACCACAACGTGACGTTCATCTTCTCGACGCACGACAAGCTGGTGATGGATTTCTCGCGCCGGCTGATCAAGCTGCACGACGGAAAGATCGTCGAGGACAAGCGCAGGGAGTAGCGATCGCTGTCATGTTCAATATTGCCGATCGAAGGGACAAGCCATGACAACCGCTGCCAATCTTGCCGTGAGTGTCGTGGCGCTGCTGCATCTGTATTTTCTGGTGCTGGAGATGTTCTTCTGGGACAAGCCGCTTGGGTTGCGCAGCTTTGGCCTGGATCCGGAATTTGCCAATGCCTCGAAGGTGCTGGCGGCCAATCAAGGGTTGTATAACGGTTTTCTGGCTGCCGGGCTGGTGTGGGGCCTTGCTCAGGGCGAGGCCGGAACGGCCATCAAGATTTTCGTTCTCGCGTGCGTCATCACCGCCGGAGTGTTTGGCGCACTGACAGCCAGCCGGAAAATTCTCTGGATCCAGGCCATGCCGGCAGTCGTGGCTCTCGCGCTGGTGATTGCCTCCTGACGACGGGGATCAGGCCGGTCGACAGCCAGTGCGCGCGTGTGAAGCCGGGGTGATGTCACGAACCATCACCCCGGCCGGTTGGTTACCTGCCGTCCGATCCACCTGACACCCGGTCCCGTGTCCGCCACCGGACAAGCCGTTCGCCCCACAGGTGCAATGCCAGTCCACTGAGCACCAGCGCTGTTCCGGACCAGATGCGCAGCCCGACATGCTCGTGGTTGATCGTTGCACCCAACAGCAGCGCCAGCACCGGTGTCATCAGCGTAATGAGCGCGCTGGTATGGGCCGAAACATGTTTGACCACATAGAAAAACAGCGTGAACCCGACCACCGAGCCAACGATGCCCAGATAAACGATGCTGGCCAGCGCGCGCGCAGGAAGTTGCGCGGGCGCATGGTGATCGAACACCAGCCAGGTCAGAAAAAACAGCGGTGTCGCGATGGCCAGTGCGCCGGTGGTGACGCTGAGACTGGGCAAGGGCCCGGCATGGCGCTTGATCAGCACCAGGCTCAGCGATTGCAATACGACGGAGGCGCATAACGCGGCCAGGCCTGCGGCCATGTGTGGACCAAACGCGAGGCTGGCCCCGAAGATCACCACCAGTCCGGCCAGTGCCACCAGCATGCCGGTCACGTTCGAGATCGACAGTCCACGCTCATTGAGCAATGGCCGCGCCAGCAGTGCGGTCACCAGCGGTGATAGCCCGAAGAGCACCGAGATCAGGCCGGACGGTACGTATTGTGCCGCCCAATAGATGAGCAACATGGCCGCATAGGCGCCAAGTGCACCGGACACGTAGGCGCGCCGCGCTGCGCGGTGCCACGGGAATTCCAGGCGCAGGGCCATGACCAGCGCCAGGCACAGGACGGTGGCCAGACCCATGCGACCCAATACACCGAACAGGAAACCCGGACCCTCGCCGCTCCATTTGACGGCCAGCGGGGTGGTGGACCAGATCAGGACAACGGCCAGATAGGCGGCGGGTACGGACATGTATTGTTCTCCCTGACGCATAAAAACGAAAAAGGCCACAGTGCTGGCGCCCTGTGGCCTTCGGAAATACTGCTGACTCGATGACGACTACATACGGTTCAGTTGCTCTCCCGAGACACACCGGCGCGCGACCGCCAGCCAAATGGTTCGCGGCATCGGTACGCGGCAGACGATGTGTTTGGAATTGAACATGAGAATGAGTTTACTGAATTGCTGACCTTCGTCAAGAATATTTAAAGCCCAAGACGTCTGCTAATGGTGCGATGGGGGTGTGCTGCATCGTTGCGCGTTTGGGTCGCCAGCGGCTGTCGGCATGATGCAGAATGGCGGTATGAACAACATCGGTGAGACCCACCGCAGCTTGCGGCGCCCATGCGTGTCACGGTGGCTATTGCTGGTCGGTTTCGTCAGTGGCTGGACGCTGGCGCAGGCCGACGGCTGGGAGACCGGCGGGCATCTCAAGTATCAGTACAACTACACCGAGTACGGTGCCTCAAACGTGGCGACACTGTATGGCGCCGAGCCGGCCAACGACCATTCGCTGGATGCCCGCCTCAAGGCGGAGTGGCGGGGCCGGGGCTGGGATTTTGCCATTCACTATGAAGTACTGGGACTGGCCGGCGACAGTCTGGCCACGCGCCGGAACCTGGCGGCGGCCGGACTGCTCGCCAGCGGTAACGTCACCGGGCTGCCGAATGACCGTCACCGGCTGTTCGATCTCACGGACGACTTTATCGACGAGCCGCGCGCCGCGGCCGTGCAACGCCTGGACCGGTTGTCGATTGGTTACACGCGTGGCAATGGCACGCTGCGCTTTGGCCGGCAGGCGATCAGCTGGGGCAACGGGTTGGCCTTTCAGGCACTGGATTTCGTCAATCCATTTTCACCACTCGCGATCGACAAGGACTACAAGACCGGCGAGGACATGCTCTATGGCCAGTGGTTGTGGAGCGAAGTTGGGGATTTTCAGTTCATGGCGCTGCCGCGGCGCGATGTGAACACCCGGGAGCTGGACCATGAACAGGCCTCCTATGCCGTGAAGCTGCATGCCCGCGCCGCCGGGCTGGATCTGGACGTGCTCACGGCGCGTCATTACGACCAGACATTATTGGGGATGGGCGTTGTCCGGAGTCTGGGCGGAGCCGTGTGGCGCGGCGACATCCTGCATACCGAGCTGCCGGGACGGGACGACGCGTGGCTGCTGGTCACCAACCTGGACTATTCCTGGATGTTGTTCGGCAAGAATATGTATGGCTTTGCCGAATATTTTCGCAACGGATTCGGGGCGCGCCGCAATGAAGCGTACCTGACTCCCGATCCGGAACTGGTCGCACGTTTGATCCGCGGTGAGCTGTTTACGAACGCGCGCGACTACGCGACGTTGGGTTTGCAGGTGGAGCTGGCACCACTGGTGAACGTGTTCGGGAACATTGTTTTCAACCTCAACGACGGCAGCCGGTTGATGCAGCTGCGCGGTATCTGGGATGCCCGCGAGAATCTGCAGTTGATGGCCGGCGTGAACCTGCCGGTCGGCCAGCGGGGTACCGAGTACGGGGGGATCCCGGTCGCACCCGGCGGGCCAACCCTCGCGCCAGGGCGTTCCCTTTTCCTGCGGGCTGCGTATTATTTCTGATCCGCCCGCGGTGAACTTTTTGAAACCCGGCCCCTCTATGGGGTGTAGTGCCGCCTGAAAACAAGAACAGGAGCTGATTGCATGTTGCTGGATCGTCGTTCGTTTCGAGTTGGCGTGATCGCCGGAATTTTCCTTGTCGTCGGTGTGGTTTCCGGAGTGCTGCTGACCGCCGGATCCGGCTGGGTCAGTCCGGCCACGAGCGCGCCGCCGCTGCCAGTGGCGCTCACCGGTGCCGCCCCGAACGGGTTTCCATCCGTCGCCCGGGCCACCATGCCAGGGGTGGTGAACATCTCGACATCGCGCACCGTCAAGCAGACGGGCGCACCGGTCTCGCCATTCATGAACGATCCGTTCTTCAAGCACTTCTTCGGCGATGATTTCAACCGTCAGTTTCGCGTGCCGCGCGAGCGCCGCGAAGCGAGCCTCGGTTCCGGCGTCATTGTGTCGCCGGATGGCTACATCGTGACCAACGCGCATGTCGTGGAAAAGGCCGACGAGATCAAGGTGCTGCTTTCGGACAAGCGTGAATTCACCGGCAAGGTTGTGGGAATCGACACCAAGTCGGATATCGCCGTTATCAAGATCTCCGGCAAGGACCTGCCGACCCTGACGTGGGGCGATTCCGAGAAGATTGAAGTGGGCGAGTATGTGCTGGCCATCGGCAATCCGTTCGGCCTCAATTCCACGGTCACACTCGGCATTGTCAGCGCCGTCGGTCGCGCCAACATGGGAATCGAGGATTACGAAAACTTCATCCAGACCGANNGCCGCCATCAATCCCGGCAACTCCGGTGGTGCGCTGGTCAACTCGCGCGGCGAGCTGGTCGGCATCAACACTGCCATCTTTTCGCGCACCGGCGGTTACATGGGTATTGGATTTGCCATCCCGAGCAACATGGCCAAGGGGGTGATGGACAGCCTGATCAAGCACGGCAAGGTGGTGCGCGGCTTCCTCGGTGTCACGATCCAGGATGTCAACGAAAAGATCTCCAAGCAGTTTGGCCTCAAGGACGCCAAGGGCGCGCTGGTCAGTGACGTCGTCAGCGGCAGTCCGGCCGACAAGGGCGGCATCCAGTCCGGCGATGTGATTTTGAGTTTCGACGGCAAAACGGTTGAAAACAGCACGGCGCTGCGTCATCGCGTGGCCGACACACCGGTCGACAAGACCGTGGCGGTCGAGGTCATGCGCGACAAGAAGCCGGTGAAATTGAATGTGAAGGTGGTTGAACAACCGAAGGACATGACGGCACGCGGGGCACCGGTGAAAAGCGGCGAGCCGGATACGGTGCTGGCCGGGCTGGAAGTGCGCACTCTCACCCCGGAGGATGCGCGTCAGCTGAACCTGGGCAAGCAGAGTCAGGGCGTTGTGGTCATAGATGTGGAATCCGGTAGCGCGGTTGAAGAAGCCGGCATCCGACCCGGCGACGTGATTGTCGAGTTGAACCGCAAACCGGTTCGTCACGTCGATGATTTCCGCAAGCTGAGCGGCAAATTGGGCAAGAATGATACGGCGCTGTTGCTCGTGGTTCGTCAGGGGAGCAAACTGTTTCTTGCCGTGAATCCCTGAACCTGGTTACGAGGGTCTGCATGAACCGCAGTCGCATCTTTTTCGTGTTGTTCGCCCTGCTTGGTGTCTCAGCATGCACCACCGTGCAGTTTGGCCGTGATTTTGACCCCAAGCAGTTCGAGACCAGGGTGGAGCGGGGCATTACGACCCGTGACCAGGTCCGTCAGTGGATGGGAGCCCCGGTGTCGCGCGGCGCCGGACAGAATGATCAGGGCCAACGATACGAGGAATGGTCCTACTATTACGGCCACGGTTCGATCGCCAACATGCAGGACGCCAATCTCAAGATACTGCAAGTCCGTTTTGACCTTCAGGGGCGGGTAACCAGTTATTCCTGGACCGGAGAACGCAGTCCGTAACCTGTAACCTGCAGGTGGCGGTGCATTGGTGGTGGCGACCAGATCGGCGACAATACCAATAAACCTTGAGATTTCTGTCTCCAACCGCGCCATGCAGAATTCACGCTTTCTCGTTCTGACAATGTTGCTGGTTGCCGGCTTCCCGGCTGCCACCGCCGCCGCTGAATTGCTCAGCTGGGAAGATTGTCTGGCCGAGGCCAGCCGAAGCAATGCAGAGTTGCGCAGCGCCCAGGCGACGCTCGAATCCACACGCGCTCTCGAGCGTGCCGCCTACAGCGGATTCTGGCCGCAACTTTCGGCCGGCATCAGCCACACCGATATATCCGGGAATGCCGTTAGCACCATCAACCCGAGCTACAACGCCTCGGTCATTGCCACGCAGAACCTGTTTGCCGGTTTCCAGGACAGCGCCAAGGTGGAGCAGGCGGGCGGCAACCGTGCCGCCGCGGAGGCGGCACTCGATTCGACCCGTGCTCGTCTCAGTCTGGATCTGAAAAACGCCTACGCCGGTCTGCGCTATGCGCAGGAGAATGTGTCGCTCACTGCCAGAATCGTGCAGCGTCTGGAAGAAAACCTGCGACTGGTGGAGCTGCGTTACGAAAGCGGGCGGGAAAACCGCGGTTCATTTCTGCTGACGAGCGCGTCGCTCGCACAGGCACGTTTTGAAAATCTTCAGGCACGCCAGGCCATTCAAGCCGCCCGCACCCAGCTCGCGCGGGTATTGGGCCGGCGCGAGTCGGCCGAACTGGAGGCCAGCGGGAAAGTGCCGTTGAACGAACCCGGCCCGGAGCCGCAGTTCGCTGATCTTGTTCACCTGACTCCGGATTACCGCGCCACCGAAGCGCAGGAAAAAGTAGCCAGCGCCGATTTGCGGCTGGCGCGCGCCGGTTTTTATCCGAGCGTGAATCTGACCGGCAGTATCGGTCGTGAAGGCGGTGACTGGTTTCCGGAGGACGAACGCCGCACCATCATCGCGAGCGTGAGTGTGCCGCTGTTCAATGGTGGACGCGATTACTATGCAACGCGCGGGGCATCCGCCAGTCTGGAGGCCACGCGCTTCAACAAGGATAATGTCGAACGACAGGTGCTGGTGCGCCTGCGGCAGACCTACAATGCCTATGTGGAATCCGCCGAGAAATTGAAAGTGGACCAGGCCTTCCTCGACGCGGCCAGTACTCGCGCCGAAATCGCCCGCAGCAAGTACAACAACGGACTCATGTCCTTCGAGGATTGGGACCGCATTGAAACCGACCTGGTACAGCGGGCGAAGGCCTTGCTGGCCTCGCAACGCGAGCGCGTGGCGGCGGAAGCGGCCTGGGAGCAGACACAGGGCAAAGGAGTGATTCCATGATGGGGATGTCGTTTCTGGCCGGTCAGCGCAGGTGGGTGACCGGCGGCGCACTGCTGGTGGTCGCGGCTGCGCTGTTTGCCTGGTGGTGGGCGGTTCGGCCGGCGCAGGCACCGACGTATCGGGAAGTGAAGGTGACACGCGGTGATCTCGATATCACCGTATTGGCCACCGGTATCGCCCAGCCGCGCAATCGCCTGGAAATCAAGCCCCCGATCCCGGGACGCATCGAGCAGGTGCTGATCGAGGAAGGCCAGCTCGTCGCCAAGGGTACGGTGCTGGCGTGGATGAGTTCCACGGAGCGGGCGGCCTTGATGGACGCGGCCCGTGGCAAAGGCCCGGAAGAGGTTAAGCGCTGGGAGGATCTGTACCGTGCGACGCCAATTCTGGCGCCGATCGACGGTACCCTGATCCTGCGCAAGGTTGAACCCGGACAAAGCTTCACCAGTAACGACGCCGTGTTTGTCATGTCGGACCGGCTGATCGTGGTGGCGCAGGTGGATGAGACCGATATCGGGCAAATCAAACTCAATCAGTCTGCCCGGCTTGAGCTCGATGCCTATCCGGGGCAGACCTTTGAGGGCCGCGTGGCTCAAATTGCCTATGACGCCAAGACCGTCAATAACGTCACCACCTATGAGGTCGATGTGTTGCCGAAAAAGATCCCCTCATTCATGCGCAGCGGCATGACCGCCAATGTGGTGTTTCGGATCAACACCCGCCGGGACGCGTTGATTGTGCCGAGCGAGGCAATCCGGGTGCGCGACGGACATTCTTATGTGCTGCGGCCGAATCCGGACAGCCCCGGGTCCCCGCACGAACAGGAGGTGGAGGTCGGTCTTACCGATGGCAAGCGCACTGAAGTGCTGTCGGAACTCAATGAGGGCGACGCATTGCTGGTGGTGCGCCTCAAGACCGGGAGTCGCAACGGTGGGTCGAAATCCACCAATCCGTTCATGCCGTCACGCAAGCGCTGAGCGCTTGCGCAAACTGCCGCCCCGCGCATGATCGAGCTCCGTGACCTGACCAAGCAGTACCAGCTCGGCACGAATACCGTGCAGGCGCTGCGTGGTGTGACACTGACCATCGAGCCCGGCGAGTTCGTGGCGATCATGGGTCCGTCCGGTTCCGGCAAATCGACCCTGATGCATGTGATCGGTCTGCTCGATACCCCCGATGCCGGCTCCTATCGCCTGTATGGAAAAGAAGTGGCGCACCTGTCCGAGGACGAGCTGGCGGTGCTGCGCCGTGACGTCGTCGGTTTTGTGTTCCAGCAGTTCAACCTGCTGCCGCGCATGAGTGCCGCCGAGAACGTGGCTCTGCCGTTGCTCTATTCCCGTCACCGCCCGGACCTGGTGGCGGCAGGCGAGCTGCTGACCCGGGTCGGCCTCGGCGATCGTCGCGATCACCGCCCCGGCGAGTTGTCCGGCGGTCAGCAACAGCGGGTCGCCATCGCTCGCGCTCTGGTAAACCGGCCGCGCATCATTCTGGCCGACGAGCCAACCGGCAATCTCGATAGCACCAGCCAGCACGAAATCCTCAATCTGCTCACCGAGCTCAATGCCCAGGGGATGACCGTCATCATGGTCACCCATGAAGAGGATGTGGCGCAGTATGCCCGGCGCCGCATCCGGATTCGCGATGGCCAGGTGCAATCGGATGAAGTGACCAGCACGCGCCGCCAGAATGCCAAGGCCCAGACCGGCAAGCTGAAAACGATACCGCATCCATTCGGGATGGCCGAGATTTTCGAACACCTGCATCAAGGCTTGCGGGCACTGACGGCCAACAAGGTGCGCACGGCGCTGTCGATGCTTGGCATTCTGATTGGCGTGGCCGCCGTGATCGCCATGCTTGGATTGGGGCGCGGTGCGCAGCTGTCTATTGAACAACGGCTGGCGTCGCTCGGTTCCAATCTGCTGATGCTGCGCACCGGCGCTGTCCGGATATCCGGTGTTGCGCAGGAGGTCGGTGCGTCCACCCGCCTGACCATCGAGGATGTCGGTGCCATTCGCGATCGGGTGCCGGGAGTGGCGCTGGCTTCGCCCACCGTCAGCGGCCGGGTGCGGGTGGCCTATCTGAACCGCAACTGGAACACTTCGCTGCTTGGCACCGGCACGGCGTATGCGCGCATGCGTGCCGCCGAGCCGCAGACCGGACGATTTTTCACCGATGCCGAAAACCAGCGGCGCGCGCGGGTCGCGGTCATCGGCCTGACCGTGGTGCGCGAACTGTTTGGCAATGCCAACCCGATCGGCGAACAGATCAAGATCAACAAGGTCAACTTCCAGGTAATCGGGGTGTTACCCGAGAAAGGTGCCAGCACCTGGCGCGATGAAGACGATGCCATTGTGATTCCGGTGCTGACGGCCATGCACCGCCTGCTGGGCACGGAGTATGTGAACTACATCGATATCGAAGTTGCGCGTCGCGACGACATGCAGGCCGTCACCGATGCAGTCACCGAACTCATGGTGCAGCGCCACCGCGTGCCACCCTCGCAGCGCACCGAGGCCTACAATATCCGTAACATGGCCGATATCCAGGCGGCGTTGAGCGAAACCAGCCGCACCATGTCCACGCTGCTGGCCGCGATTGCCACGATCTCACTGATCGTCGGCGGCATCGGCATCATGNNGAACATCATGCTGGTCTCGGTCACCGAGCGCACCCGCGAGATTGGACTGCGCAAGGCGGTCGGCGCCCGGCCGCGCGACATCCTGACCCAGTTTCTGAGCGAAGCGGTGGTGGTTAGCGTTGTTGGCGGCCTGGCGGGGATTCTGCTTGGCTGGGGCGCGACACTGGCGCTGTCCACGCTCGCCGGCTGGACCACTTCGGTTTCGCTGATGGCGGTACTGCTGGCGTTTCTGTTCTCCGCCGGTATCGGCATGCTGTTCGGCATCTACCCGGCGCGCAAGGCCGCGCAGCTCAATCCAATTGTGGCCTTGCGGCACGAATAGCGTTTCTGCTGCGCAATACGCGGCGATGCTGGAATCATTCAGTGATGCCCCGGATGGTTTCGGCACGGTCAAGATGCTGCAATAATCCCGGGTAACCGGCGGCACGGCGATGTGCCGCCGAGACATGCTTTCGGGGCACAACGATGAAGGCGATCTATCCGGCAGTGCTGTGGATCGGGATTTACCTGGCGCTGGTGCTCGCACCGCTCCTGATCCTGTTCGCCGGACCGAGACCGCCCGGCGGCGGGTTCTGGTGGGACCTTTCCATGGCAATCGGTTTTGCCGCCATCGCCATGCTCGGCGTGCAGTTCGTGCTCACGGCGCGTTTTCGGCGCGCGGCGGCACCATTTGGGATCGATATCCTCTATTACTTTCATCGCTATATGGCGGTGTTCGCCTTCGCCTTGGTGTGCGCGCACTATGGCGTGATTCGGGTCGTCAACCCGGATTCGCTCGGCAGCATCAATCCGCTGACGGCCTCGGGTCACATGACGGCCGGACGCGGAGCATTGCTGTGTTTCGTGCTGGTGATCGTGAGCTCGTTGTGGCGCAAACCGTTGCGTCTCCCCTATGAAGTGTGGCGGCGTGGTCATGTGCTGTTGACCATCATAGGCCTGACCCTCGCGGCCGTTCACATTGAAGGCGTGGATTATTACATCGAAGCACCGGGGCGGCGGTTATTCTGGATTGCGTTCGTGACCTTCTGGGTGCTGCTGGTGGTGTATGTGCGGCTGATCAAACCGTGGTACATGCGCCGCCATCCGTACCGGGTCGTCGAGGTCAGGCCGGAGACAGCCAACAGCACCACGGTGGCGGTGCAGGCCGAGGGGCATGCCGGCATCCGCTTTCAGTCCGGGCAATTTGCCTGGCTGACGCTGCGTGCCTCGCCATTCGCGCTCAAGGAGCATCCGTTTTCGATCGCCTCCAGTGCCGCCTCACCACATCGCCTGGAATTCACCATTAAAAATCTCGGCGACTTTACCAGCACCGTGCCGTCGATCACCCCGGGCGAGACAGCCTATCTCGATGGGCCGTACGGCGCATTTTGCGTCGATCGCTTCGATTCGCCGGGGTTCGTGTTTGTGGCCGGCGGGGTTGGCATTGCGCCCATCATGAGCATGTTGCGCACGCTCGCCGATCGCCACGACCCGCGCCCGCTGTTGCTGGTGTATGCCAACAGTCGCGAAGCGGGTGTGATTTTTCACGACGCACTCGAATCACTGAAGGCGCGGCTTAATTTGGAGATCGTGCATGTGCTGCAGCAGCCGCCCGCGGGCTGGCGCGGCGAATGTGGAATGGTGACGGAGGCATTGTTGGACAGGACCCTGCCCGGCAATCGCCACGAACTCGATTATTTTCTGTGCGGCCCCAAGCCCATGACCCAGTGTGTGGAAGACGCATTGCACGCGCTGAAAGTGCCGCTTGGCCGGGTGCACTCCGAGCTGTTCGATCTCGTCTAGGAGGAAATTGTGCGCGAGAAATGGGCGCGACGCATTGCGATGCTGACCGGCGGGCTGGTGGTGGTGCTGTCCATCGTGTTTGCCAGTTACCAGAACCCACCGCGTCACGAACCAGTGGCTGCGCCCGTAATTCCTGCGGCCAGGGCACCAGATTCCGTATCGCCTGCACCAACGAAAGAACCGTCTGAGGCGGTTCCGTCACTCGTCAAGCTCGGTCAAGAGATATATGCCGAGCAGGCCTGCGCGCGCTGCCATTCGATTGCCGGGCGCGGCAGTGACCGCAGTCCGCTGGACGGCGTCGGGGGACGGCTCAGCGAGGTGGAGATTCGTGTCTGGCTGACACCGTCAGCGGAGGCCAAAGGCTTTCGGGCGCGGCATGCAAGCCTGGAACTCACGCCAACACAGCGCGACGCCCTGGTGGCGTATCTGCGCAGCTTGCGGTAACAAAGACTCAGGCGCGGCCGGAACTTGATGCCGGGGAACGGCGTGCCACTTGCGGCACGTCGGGATGCTACTCCTGAGCCATCACCGGATTCACGCGGCGATGATCGCGTATCGCCTGTGCCGACACCAGCGTGAGCGAACCGACAATGACCAGCATCCCAATGAGTTCCGCGGCATCGGGAATTTCGCCGAGTTCCAGCCACGCGGCCAGCACGCCGATCACCGGCGTCAGCAATGTTCCCAGGCTGGCCACGCCGGCCGGCAATTTGGCCAATGCGAACAACCACAGCGTCCAGGCCAGTGCCCCGCCCAGCAGGACGTTGTACGCCAGTGCGAACGCGAAGTACGGAGTCCAGTGGATGGAAGGGCCGGGCAGTGCCAGAGCCACCAGTGCCAGCGGCAGTCCGCCCAGCAACATCTGCCAGGCGGTCAGCACCAGCACATCACAGCGCCGGCGTACCTGCAGTTGTTTGGCATAGACGGTTCCCGCGGCCCAGAACATGGCGGCCAGCAAGGCCAGCGTCAGGCTCCATCCGGCCGCGTCCGGCACGGAGCCAAACAGCAGTGCCAGGCCGGCGATGGCCAGCAGCACGGCCAGCCATTGCATGGGCGGAGTACGCTCGCGCAGCACCAAATGGGAGAACAGGATGACCCAGGTCGGCATGGTGTAGACCAGCACCGCGGTGCGGCCGGCGCCTCCACCCACCAGTGCCAGCAGGGTAAGACTGATGAACGCCGTGGTCTGCAATAATCCCAGTATGAAGGCGCCGCGGACATCCTTGAGCGCCGAAGTTTGTCGCATGACTGCCAGCACCCCGAACAGACTGGCCGCCGCCAACAGCGTGCGCATCGCGGCGAAATCGAGCGCCCCGGCATAGGTTAGTGCCCGTTTCGAAACCACCCAGTTGTAACCCCACACCAGCGACAGGATGAACAGGGCGAATGTCGCCGCCAGTCGTGGATGGCGTGCAAAGATATTCGGCATACGGTACGCCAGTGAACCTGATCCGTCGGTTGACGATGAAACCACTATAGCCGTAGTAACCCTGATCTGCATCGGGATTCCAGATGCACGTTCATTTCACCCGTTTGTGCACAGCGGCTGTCGACTGATATACGGTGATCGCATACCACCACGACATCTGCTTTGATATGCTGTACGCAACGAGACGGCTTCAGGGATCAGCCATGAACGAGCGTGCAGGATCGCGCACGTCACCCACGACGGTGTCGATACAGTCGCCGCAGGAGTGCGTGCGGACGAGTCTGGATCCGGACGGAATCTTCCTGATTGATTACAGCCGCTGCAGCGCGCTGACGCTGGATATGGTCCTGGCGGCGCATGCCGAGCATCGGCGTTTGTCCTCGGGTCGGCGCACCCCGGTGTTGATCGTCGCCGGGCATATCGGACGTGTTGACTACCGTGCCCAGCGTTTTGCCTCGGAACCCACGGTGTGCGCCATCACCACGGCGATGGCGATTGTGGTGAACTCGTTTCTCGAACGACATCTCTCGAAATTGTTCCTGATGTATCACCGCCCTCCGTATCCAGTCGAGATTTTTCCCGACGCCAGCAGCGCCCGTGCCTGGCTGCTGAAATCAATTTCAACCGTGTCACACCCATCGAAATGAGCCTGCGTATCATTGTCGGCTGTGGGTACGTTGGCGGTCATCTGGCCCGGGCCGAGGTCCGACAGGGTCACACGATCCGGGCCATTGTGCAGTCTTCCGCCAGTGCGGCGCGGCTGTCGACGGCGGGATGGATGGCCACTGCGCTGGATCTGGATCAGTCGATCTCGATCGCTTCCGGGTGGACTCGCGATGCCGTGATCTATTATCTGGTTCCGCCGCCGGCTCACGGCGTGACCGATCCGCGCCTGCACCACTTCCTGTCGGCGCTGGCCTCGTCCGCATACCCGGCACGTGTGGTGTTGCTGAGCACCAGCGGGGTCTATGGCGACTGCGACGGTGCCTGGGTGAATGAAGACCGGCTGCCACAACCGCAAGCGGATCGGGCGCGTCGCCGATACGATGCCGAGCAGCAGTTGCGCGCCTGGAGCAGCCGCACGCAAGTTCCCGCCGTGATTCTCCGTGTCCCCGGCATTTACGGCCCGGGACGCTTGCCGCTCAAGCGGTTGCGTGCCGGCGAGCCGGTGTTGCGCGAGGATGAATCGCCGTGGAGCAATCGCGTGCATGTTGACGATCTGGTCCTGGCCCTGCAGGCCGCCGCTGAACGCGGGCGGTCGGGCGCGGTCTACAATGTGAGTGATGGACACCCCACGACCATGACCGACTATTTCAACCGTGTTGCCGATGCCGCCGGTTTGCCGCGTCCACCGCAGATTGCCCTGTCTGAGGCAGGCACCCGGTTCAGCGCCGGGATGCAATCGTATCTGGCCGAATCCAAGCGGCTCGATATTCATCGCCTGCGCGAGGAGCTGGGTGTTGAGCTGCGCTATCCGGACCTGACGCAGGGACTGGCAGCCTGTCTGGTCGACTCTGATTCACATCCGAAGCGGTAACCGCCGATGTCGAGTCTGCTGACACTTTCCCGTGCCGCCCGGCTCGTGGGTGTGACGCGCGGCGCGCTGCAGAAAAAGATCAAGGACGGTGAGCTAACGACCTTCGAGGGCATGGTGCAGCCGGGCGAACTGTTGCGTGTCTATCCGCAGGCCCGCCTCGAAGACAATGCACTACTCGAAAAACTGACCGAACTGAAGGATGGAGCATTTGCCCGCCGGTTGCGCGAGCGAATCCTGCCTGATCCGGAAGTGCTGGCAGTACGTGTGGCCGAACTCGGGCGAGAGCTGGCCGAGAGTCAGGACGAACTCATGCGCTATCGGGCCGCGAGCCACGAACTGGAAACCCGGCTGCAGGCGTTGATCGCGCAGTTGCCGGCGGCCGCCAGGCCCCTCGCCGAAGCCGTGCGCGATCATTTTCGTGAGCAATTGCTGCAGGTGGATACGGAAGCCGGTCATCATCAACTCGCCGTGCGGGAGAGTTTTATGCGTGTCATGGTGGCCCATGTACAGGTAGTGCCGAGTCAGCGTGAATTCTTTGTCGAAGGCAGCGACAACCTGCTGGATGCCGCATTGCGATCCGGCCTGGCATTGAACTACGGCTGCAGCAACGGCAACTGCGGTCTTTGCAAGGCCCGGGTAGTGACCGGACAGGTCAAGAAGGTCCGTAATCACGATTACGTGCTAAGCGAAGCCGAGAAGCACGACGGCATGGTGCTCATGTGCTGTAACACGGCCGTGACCGACTGTGTCATCGAAGCCGAGGAAGCCGGCAGCGCTCAGGAAATCCCGCTGCAGCAAATCGCCACCCGCGTGAAAAGCATTGATCGCCTCGCCCCGGACCTGGTGCGTTTGCATGTACAAACACCGCGGACGCGGCGGCTGCGATTTCTGGCTGGCCAATACGTCACACTCCAGACTGGCGAGACACCGGCGGTCGATTATCCGATTGCCAGCTGCCCGTGTGACGATCGCAACCTCCAGTTCCATATTCACCGGATGCCGGATAATCCGTTTGCCGAGTACGTGCTGGACAACCTGAAAAACGGCGACACTGTTCAGCTGCTGGGTCCGCGTGGTGATTTCGTGCTCAACGAAGACTCTCCGCGGGCACTGGTCTTTATAGCCTGGGATACCGGATTTGCACCGATCAAGAGCCTGATCGAGCACGCGATGGCCCTGGATGTCGCCGAATCGATCCATCTCTACTGGCTGTCCGATTCGGCGCACGGTCATTATCTCGCCAATCAGTGCCGGTCCTGGAGCGATGCGCTTGATAATTTTCATTTCACGGCGGTGTCGCTGCCGGATGCGGCTGCCAGCGATCCTGACCGAATGCGGAGCGAGATCGAGCGCGTGGTGCACGATCACCCGGGATTACGTGAATTCGATTTCTATGTAGCGGGTTCCGGCACGTTGCTGGACTCGGCGCATGAGGTCTTCATTCGACACGGACTTCCGGATAATCAGCTAAATCTCGGATATCCACGTTGAACAGGCGATTGTCTGGTCAGGTCGGCGGAGTAGAATCAGGCCATGGTTTCCGTCGCTATACAGTACTTTCGTAATCAGCGTCCATGACAACTGCATTGGTGCACGTGATTGGCGTGGGATCGCCTTCCGGCGACGACTGGGTTGGCTGGGAGCTGGCGGAACGCTTGCGCACATCCGAATCACTGTCAGCCTGGGGCGACCGGGTGTCCGTCAGTTTGCACGATCGTCCGGGCGCTGCACTGCTGCAAGCCTGGAAGGGCTCCGGGCTGGTGATTTTGCTGGATGCGGTGCGCTCGGGTGCCGCACCCGGAACCCCGCACCGGCTGGATTCGAGCCAGTTACGGAACCAGCCGAAGATACTGTCCACTCGCGGTTTTGGTCTGGCCGAGGCGGTACAGTTGGCGGCGGCGCTTGATGCGCTTCCCGAGTCCCTGCTGTTCTTCGGCCTTGAGGCCAGTCCGGAGCACGAGGCGATGTGCCTGAGTGAGGCCGTGTTTGCATCGTTACCGGCGATGGTGGCTGAAGTCGAGGCCTCGATCCTGTCCTACCTCCAGCAGAACTCTACGCCCGACTGATTCAGGGCAATAAATACAAAAGGGGCCTCAGGCCCCTTGTCTGTTGCGTCGGCCGGATCCTCAGCCTTCCTTGTGCTTGTCCTTTCGGATCATGGCGTAGGCGGAGTGATTGTGGATCGATTCAAAGTTCTCCGATTCCACGACGTAGGCATCGATCCGCGGGTCGGCATTCAGTTGAGCGGCGACATCGCGCACCATGTCCTCGACAAACTTCGGGTTCTCGTAGGCCCGTTCGGTGACAAATTTTTCGTCCGGACGCTTGAGCAGGCCGTAAAGCTCACAGCTGGCCTGTTTTTCAACCAGGTCGATGAGATCTTCCACCCACACAAACGTATTGGTCTGAACGGCAACCGTGACGTGGGAGCGCTGGTTATGTGCTCCGTACTTGGAAATTTCCTTGGAGCAGGGGCACAGACTGGTGACCGGCACAATGACCTTGATGGTCATGGTGTCCTGACCGCCGTGAATCTCGCCGAGGAAAGTGACCTGGTAGTCCATCAGGCTTTTCACGCCCGACACCGGCGCCACCTTATTAATGAAATACGGGAAGCCCATCTCGATATGGCCGACTTCGGCTTCGAGACGCTTGCTCATTTCGCCCAACATGTCCTTGAACGATTCCACCGAGATTTCCATGTCGTGAGCATTCAGGATCTCGACAAACCGCGACATGTGCGTGCCTTTGAAGTTGTGGGGCAGCTCCACGAACATATTGAAATTGGCGATGGTGTGTTGCACGCCCTGGGAGCGGTCCTTGACCAGCACCGGGTGGCGGATGTCCTTGATGCCAACCTTGTCGATGGCGATATGGCGCTTGTCCGGCTTGCTCTGGACGTCGGCGATTTCAACCACGCGGGTTTTGGGGGTGTGTTGGCTGCTCATGAAAAGGCTCCCGAGACCCCCGGCGGATACGGCGGGGAATTGTTGACAATTGCGGTCAAGTTTAAGCGCTTTCTGCCCGTGATGCAACCGCGCGCGGTGAGAAGCGGAGGATAGCACGGCGCAGTCCGGCCACGTCGAGCTCGCAGGCAGCGAGCTGTTCAGTACGATCGGCGTGCTCAATGAAGCGGTCCGGGATCCCGAGGTTGAGTCGTGCGGCGGGCAGTCCGGCGGCCACCAGGCACTCGTTGACGGCACTGCCGGCGCCACCGGCAATCGCATTTTCCTCGACGGTCACGACCAGTGCATGGGTGCGCGCCAGTTCGAGCAAGAGTTCCTGATCGAGCGGTTTGACGAAGCGCATGTTGACCACGGTGGCATCCATCTCCTCACCGACGATCAGTGCGTTGTCGAGCAACGGTCCAAAGACTAGGATCGCGATATCACGGCCGTGCCGGCGAATCTCCGCCTTGCCGACCGGCAGGCGGCGGCTTGCCGGTGTGCGATTGGTCGCGCGGCTGACGGCGCGCGGATAGCGCACAGCAGCCGGTCCCGGCAGGTGCATGGCCGTGGTCAGCATCGCATCGAGTTCATCGGCATCGGCCGGGGTCATGACAGTGATATTCGGCAGGCAGCGCAGGTACGTCAGATCAAATGCACCGTGATGGGTTGGACCATCAGGACCGACAAGTCCGCCGCGATCGATGGCGAACAGCACCGGCAGATTCTGCAGGCAGATATCGTGAATCACCTGGTCGTAGGCGCGCTGCAGGAAGGTTGAATAGATCGCGACCACCGGTCGGAAGCCCTCGCAGGCCAGGCCGGCCGCGAAGGTGAGGGCATGCGGCTCGGCGATGCCGACGTCGTAGTAGCGATCCGGAAAGCGCTGCGAGAATTCGACCAGACCGGAGCCTTCGCGCATGGCCGGTGTGATGCCCAGCAACAGCGGATCCTGTTCGGCCATGGCACACAGCCACTGGCCGAACGCCTGGGTGTAGGTCAGCCCGGCCGGTTTCTTTTCCATCTTGCCGGTGGCTGGATCGAAAGGAGATACCCCGTGGTAAACACACGGATCACCCTCGGCCGGTTCGTAACCTTTGCCCTTGCGCGTGACCACGTGCAGGAAGCGCGGACCCTTCAGGTCTTTCAGGTTGCGCAGGGTCTTGAGTAGCGTATGAATGTCGTGGCCGTCGATGGGTCCGTAATAGTCAAATCCCAGCTCCTCAAACAGCGTCGACGGCATGACCATGCCCTTCATGTGTTCCTCGGCGCGCTTGGCCAGCTCCCACACCGGCGGCAGCGTAGAGAGCACGGTCTTGGAGCCTTCGCGCATGCGGGTGTACACCTTGCCGGACAGGATCCGGGCCAGGTAATTCGACATTGCGCCGACATTCGGTGAAATCGACATGTCGTTGTCGTTCAGGATCACCAGCAGGTTGGCATCCATGTTGCCGGCGTTGTTCAGTGCCTCATAGGCCATGCCGCCGGACAGGGCGCCGTCACCGATGATGGCGACAACCTGGCGATCGGAGCCTTCGCGTGCCGCGGCCACGGCCATGCCGAGGGCGGCGCTGATGGAAGTTGACGCATGCCCGACGCCAAAGGTGTCATACATACTTTCTTCGCGGCGTGGAAAGCCGGCCGGGCCGTCTTTCAGACGCAGGCGCGACATCTGCCCGCGCCGTCCGGTCAGGATCTTGTGCGGGTAGGTCTGGTGGCCGACATCCCACACCAGCCGGTCATCCGGGGTATTGAAGACATAGTGCAGGGCAATGGTCAGTTCCACGGCACCGAGGCCGGCGGCCAGATGTCCTCCGGTCTTGCTGACCGTCTCGATCAGGGTCCGACGCAGCTCATCGGCCAACGGCACCAGCGATGACTCCGGCAGAGCGCGCAGGTCTGCCGGCAGGTTGACCTGCTCGAGAAGGGAGGTGTTGGTGGCAGCACGCATTCAATGTGTTCGGGCGATGACAAAGTCGGCAATTTCGCGGAGAAGGAAACCATTATCCCCCAATGGCGCCAGACTTTCGAGCGCGGATGCATGGTGTTCCCGGGCCAGTAATTTGGCGCGCTCTAGGCCGAGAATGGCCGGATAGGTGGGCTTGGCTCTTTCCTGATCGCTGCCCTGCGGTTTTCCCAGGGTCGCGGTATCGCCTTCCACGTCCAGAATATCATCCACGATCTGGAAGGCCAGCCCGATGTGGGTGGCATAATCATCCAGATGGGTCAGAAGTGATGGAGGCGAGCTGGCCGCCAGTGCACCGATGGTGACGGCGGCCCGTATCAGGGCGCCGGTCTTGCGGGCATGCATGTCTTCCAGCTGGGCCAGCGTCAGGGTATGGCCCACAGCGGCCAAATCAATCGCCTGACCGCCAGCCATGCCTTGTGACCCGCTGGCCTGGGCCAGGATGGCCAGCATCTTCAGGCGAACGGCAGGAGCGACGGCGAGTGTTGGGTCATGGGCCATCAGCTCGAAGGCCAGCGTGTGCAAGGCGTCACCCGCCAGAATGGCGGTTGCTTCATCGAACGCCTTGTGGAGCGTCGGGCGTCCGCGACGCAGGTCATCGTCATCCATGGCCGGCAGATCGTCATGGACTAGCGAATACGCATGCACCAATTCCAGAGCACAGGCCGGGACATCCAGCAGCTCGTCCGGTGCCCCGAGCGCCTCGCCCACGGCATACACCAGGGCGGCACGCAGACGTTTGCCGCCATCCAGCGTGGCGTAACGCATGGCAGCGTGCAACGCGGTGGGCGCATTGATGACTACAGGCAGGCGTTCGTCGAGCGCGGTCTCGACCCGCGCGCGCACGCGCGCTAGAAATGGCTGGAGCAGAGACAATGGTTCAGTCGGCTTCTTCTGTATACGGGTCGATGCGCACGTCGCCGTTTTCGGACAGAAGCTTTTCTACCCGTTGCTCGGCTTCCTTGAGTCCCAGCTGGCAGGTGCGGGTCAACTCAATACCGCGCTGAAAGGATTTCAAGGCCTCTTCCAGATTCTGCTCACCGGATTCCATCTTGGCGACGATTTTTTCGAGCTCGTTCAGGGCGGCCTCGAAGTCAGGTAATGCAGATTTTTTCGGCACAGGACCTCCGACGGGTTCAGAATGCGGGAACGCTAGCCGAGCCGTTGTTCCCCGTCAATTGCCGATTTGGCATTCAGCCAGACACGATGCCGCGGTGTGTGGACGACGCACCGCAAGCGGCATCGATCATGGCCTGTGTGGACACGCGCGGCACTGGATGACCACGACAGGCGGTGAATCCGGATCGGAAAAAAAGGGCAGGGCCATACTGTGATTCTCAGGGCACCAGTGTGGCTCCTGTGTACCGGACCGAAAAAAAACCGCTTTGTTCATAGGCCATAACGGGTTAGAGTAATTCCAGGGACGCTGGGATGGATCGGGGATAGCGACGCCAACACTGCCGCAGGCAGGATTATTTCAAGGATGAGGTGCGTTGTTCCTCCGCTGTACCGGGAACGGATTCGTATTGTGCCTGGGAAGGCTGGTCCTGAGTCGTATGGGGGCAGTAATGGTAGAGGAGGCATCCTCAGCCGGCAGCGGTGCCGAGGCAATGGGCCGCATTCTGGAGCGGCTGTTGTCGAGCGCCGCCGGCAGCGTGATCTATGATCAGCTTGCCCGGCTGGTGGGCGAATGGATCGACCTCGAAATCGAGGCCGGCCATTCGTACCGGAATCTGGCGACGTTGTTGCTGGAAGACATCGCGCGCGATTGTTCCAGCGAACATGTCATGTCAATGGTGGCCCGACTGGTTCAAGCGCGGCATACCACCGATCATCCTGTTACCACCTTGTCGCATCACGTGCGACATGCTGACCTGGCCTCGCGCCTGGCTTCGGATGAGCGATTGTCCCGGGCATTGCAAATGCTCTGCGATCGTCTCGACGGTCAGTCACGCTCTGTCGACACCGTGCCTCCTCCTCGCAGTGAAGAGCGACAATCCGCTGATCGTACGGCTACACCCTGTCCGAACGAGCCGGCGCGGATGCCCGTCGCCACACCTGCTTCCGCCAGCGATCTGCGGCGAACATCCGATCACGCAGACAACGTGCATGCTTACGTGCCGCAACGGCAGCCCGGTGCCGAGCTTCGCGTCGATCATGCCTACCGCCAGCATCTCGACCGCCAGCGAGATGAAATCGACAAGCTGCAGGCGGATCTGACCCGCAAGGTGCGCGAGGCCATTGAACAGAACAAGGAGTTTGGCGACCTGCTGCGTATTGAACGCAATGCACTGCAACAGGCTGAGAACGTGCGGGAAGTGGTGGCATTGCGCCAGATCCTGCTCGGCGGCGTCGATGAACTGCTGAATGGCCAGCAGGCGCTGGCCGAGAACCTGTCCAGCACGAGCGAAATGCTGGGCCTCATCGAAACTGACAGCGCGCGCCTGCAGGAGGAGCTCGACAAGGTGCGGCAACTCAGTCTGACGGACGAATCCACCGGTTTGCCGAACCGGCGCGCGTTTCTGCGCCGTCTGGAAGACGAGATCAGCCGCGCGGAGCGCTATGGCTTGCCGCTGACCATCGCCATTCTGGATCTCGATGAATTCAAGCAGGTCAATGATGCATACGGCCATGCCGCCGGTGACTGTGTGCTGAAGCACTTCGCGGAGGAGGCGTTGTCCATCTTCCGGCATCACGACATGGTGGCCCGTTACGGTGGCGAAGAATTTTCGGTGCTCCTGCCCAGTACCACGCTCGATGGCGCCCAGGCGGCCTTGCGCAAGGTACAAAGCAAGGCCCGGGCCTCAGTCTGCGAGTATGAAAAAAATACCCTGCCGCTGCCGACCTTTTCATGCGGTCTGGCGCTGTATACGGCTGGTGAATCACCGACCCTGTTGCTGGAGCGAGCCGATCGCGCGCTCTACCGGGCCAAGCAGCACGGCCGCAATCGCATTGAGCTGGATGTCGTCGATGCGCTGCGCCAGAAGACTGTGTCCACCAGGCCACACTCTGTCGATTCTGATATGTGAGCGGTCGGAAATTCCTGCGTTTCTCGGTAGCCCAGCACCTCGTACCCCTTGGCAGCGCACCAGGAACAACACATCGTAGCCGCTCTGCGTTGCCCGTATGGCCGATGACATCAGCCAAGCAAATGGGCCGCACGAGGCGGCCCATTTGCTTGGCTTGGTGGAGGCGGCGGGAATCGAACCCGCGTCCGTAAGTCCTACAGCTTCAGTTCTACATGCGTAGCCTGCCGTTTATGTGGCCGTCCGGTCTCCGGCAGACAGGATGCTCGGACGGCTGAGCCTGCTTGGATTTAACACCGGCCCAACAGGCACGAGACGGTGCGGTCCCGATTTTTTGACCTCTCGACCCCAATCCTACGGGCGCGGTTCAGGCGAGAGGCTCGCGGGTATTAGGCCGCGAGAGCGTAGTTGTCGTTGTTGGCAACTATGTTGTTTGCAGCTGGATTTACGAGGAACTCTGCACCTCGGCATGCCCTGAAGGTTTCGTGACCCACGTCGAAGCCAGGTCGCCCCCAAAACGGTTTCAGTCTAGCCGATTCATGGCACCAATGCAGCGCCGATTCGGCCGACTCCTTGCTTAGATGGAGTCATGGCACATTGGTTCCAACGGCCGTGGGGCGATTGTCAGCGTGAGCGCAGGGCGCGCGCCAACTCGCGGTCGGTTTCGCGTTTCTTGATGCTTTCGCGCTTGTCATGCGCCTGCTTGCCCTTGGCCAGGCCGATTTCGAGTTTCGCTTTGCCGCGTTTCCAGAACAACGACAGCGGGACCAGCGTGTAGCCCTTGCGCTCGACGGCGCCGATCAGCTTGCTGATCTCCTCGCGGTGCAGCAGCAGCTTGCGCATGCGTACCGGGTTGGGGTGAACATGCGTCGAGGCCGAGGGCAGCGGCGAGATATGCGACCCGATCAGAAAGATTTCGCCATTCTCGACGATCACGTACGCCTCCTTGAGCTGCGCGCGTCCGGCGCGCAGGCTTTTCACTTCCCAGCCTTCGAGCACAATCCCGGCCTCGAATTTGTCTTCGATGAAGTAGTCATGCCAGGCCTTGCGATTGTCGGCAATCCGGCTGGGGGCGGGTTTTTCGGCTTTTTTCGACATGAAGGCAGATGAGCGGGGTGCGAATGAGGCGCCGGAGTGGCTCTATAATAACAGGGAGTCCGATTCCCCGTGGAATCGCGAGAGGATATGACCGCCCCATGAGCGCCAGCAAGGCCCGTAAACCCGCCCGTGACCAGTGGTCATCCCCCGGAATGTTTGTGCTGGCTTCCGCCGGCTTCGTCATCGGGCTCAAGAACATCTGGCTGTTTCCGAATCACCTGGCGCTGTATGGCGGGAGCGCGTTCCTGGCGGTGTACCTCGCCTTCCTGCTGTTGCTTGGTGTGCCGCTGATGATGACGCAGATCGCGCTTGGGCGTCTGGCGCGTGGCAAATCGCCGGTTCAGAGCATCGCCACCCTCGCACGCCGTGCCCAGACCCCGTTGTATTGGCGTTGGTTGGGCGCCATCAGCGTGTTGGCCGGCTTTCTGGTGTGGTCTTATTACAATGTGGTTGCCGGCTGGATACTGGCCTATACCGCGCGCGTGATCAGCGGATCTCTGGATGGCCTAACCACCGAGACGGCGGCCGGTTTGTTCACGTCTCTCGTGCGGGATCCGGAGAAGCAGTTGTTCTGGCACAGCCTGTTCGTGGTGGCCACCGTGCTGGTATTGGTGCCGGGAGTCCGGCAGGGCCTTGAGCGCGCGGTACGCTATGCAGTCCCGCTGATTTTTCTGCTGCTGTTTCTGCTGGTCGGCTATGCCACCAGCACCGGGTCCTTTTTGCCGGCGCTGGAATATTTTCTGCGCATCGATTTCTCGCAGCTCGGAACGGATGGCCTGTTGGTAGCGCTCGGCGATTCCTTTTTCAGTCTGGGTCTCGGCATGGGCACCTTTATGATGTACGGCGCCTACCTGAATTCCAGTGGACCGGTCCTGCGCCTTGCGCTGTACGTGGTGCTGGCAGACCTGTTGGCCGGTATCCTGGCGGCGCTGGCCATTTTTCCGGTTCTGTTTGCCGGCAGCGAGTTGTCCGCGTCCGGACCCGCCATGGTCTTCCAGGCGCTGGCGGTGGCCTTTGACGGACTCACGCTGGGTCAGACCATGCGTCTACTGCTGTTTGTGATGCTGATCCTGGTGGCCTGGGTGTCGACCATCGGGTTGGCAGAACCGGTGCTGGTCTGGCTGATGCAACTGCGTCAGTGGTCACGCGCCAAGGCGGCCTTGTGGGTTGGGGTGGCCGTGTGGGCCGTCGGCGTGGTGGCCATCCTGTCGTTGCATCCCTGGGCGTTTACCTTCACGATCTTTGATATCACCCGGACGCTGGGATTCTTTGATGTGCTGGTGACCGTTACCTCGATCGTGTTGCTGCCGCTGGTGGGTCTGGGGTGTGCGGTATTCGCCGGTTGGCATTTGCGCAGTGAGACCCTTCGCGATGTATTAGTGATCGATTCACCCTGTGTGCAGGATGTGTGGTTGTGGATGAACCGCCTGGTCATCCCGGCCATGATTGTGCTGCTGCTGTCCGGAATCCATCTTTTCCTGTGACCGTTATCCGCAAGTCCGCCATTGTTCCTTACAGTGCAGATGAGATGTATGCGCTCGTTGCCGACATTGATGCGTATGGCCAATTCCTGCCCTGGTGCGGTGGGGCGCAAGTCCTGCAGCGCGAACCGGAAACGGTGACAGCAGCGATCCGGATTGCCTATCGTGGCGTCAACAAGAGCTTTACCACGCGCAATGTGCTGGATCCCGGTCGGGCAATGACCTTGCAGCTGGTGGACGGGCCATTTCGGCGTCTGCACGGCCGCTGGCATTTCGAGCCACTCGACGATCGGGCCTGCAAGGTATCGCTTGAACTCGACTTCGAATTTTCGAATCGGCTGGTGGCCATGCTGGTCGGTCCGGTTTTCGAATCGATTGGCAACGATCTGGTGGACAGCTTCCGTCGCCGCGCCGAGTCCCTCTATGGAAAACGCCGCTGAGCTGGAGATCGAGGTGGTGTATGCGCTGCCGGACCGCCAGGTCGTGAAGCGGGTCACGCTCGCGGCGGGTAGCCGCATTCGCGCGGCCATTGAGACCAGCGGTCTATTGGCGGAATTTCCCGAAATTCGGTTGAGCGAGAATACAGTTGGCCGATTCGGCGAGCCGGCGGATCTCGACGACCGTCTGCAAACGGGAGATCGGGTAGAAATCTATCGTCCGTTGCGCGCCGATCCTCGGGAAACGCGGCGCCGACGGGCGGCCGTGCGGGCGCGCACGAAACGCTGATCGATTCAGGGGGCCGGAGATGTTGCCGGGGCTACCGAACGTGGCAGCGTAGCGGGCGCCAGCTCGCCACTGGCGGAGACCAGGGCATCATTCTGGAAATACAGGGTAAGGCGCGGGGGCGGTTTGATCGGTTCGCCGGCGCGCGCCACGGTATGCACATAGTCCCAGCGGTCCGGATGAAAGACGTCATTCACCGACGGTGTGCCCAGCAGCAACTGGACCTGACGCTTGGTCATTCCGGGTTTCAGGCTGGCCAGCGACTCAGCAGATAATGGATTGCCTTGCTGCACCTCCACCTTGTAAAGAAGGTTGCAGCCAGACAGTATCGGCACCAACAACAGGAACAGGATCAGGCGGGACATGGGATTGTGTGTGAAAGCGGTCGCTTCTGATTTACACTTCGAGCATCTTAACCCAGAGCCCCACCGGGGTCATCATCTGACGAATGACGGATAGCACCGATCTCAAGAAGGCCGGTCTGAAGCTGACCCTCCCGCGGCTCAAGATTCTGGGCATTCTTGAAAACGCCTCGGTGCGACACATGACCGCCGAGGATGTCTATAAAAAAATGCTGGCCGGGGGTGAGGAAGTCGGGTTGGCGACGATTTACCGCGTGTTGACCCAGTTCGAGCAGGCGGGGCTGGTCATCCGCCACAATTTCGAGGGCGGGCGATCGGTTTTCGAGCTCAACCAGGGGCATCACCATGACCATATGGTGTGCGTGGAATGCGGCAAGGTCTTCGAGTTCCACGACCCGACCATCGAGGATCGCCAGCGCAAGGTGGCGGAAAAGGCCGGATTCGTGATGGACGAGCACTCGCTGTACATCTACGGCGTGTGTGAAGGCATGAAGAAGAACGGCAAGTGTTCCAAGAAGCAGTGAGCTTGCTCACCGTTTCCCGGTAACCCCCCCCGTTGATCAATCGTAACGATTCGTCCGGGTCAGAAGCAGGCCGCCGGTCGAACCGTCAGTTCAATTCTTTTAGTACCGCCGTTTCGTCACACTGATTAAACTTATAGCAGGTCACGCACACTCCCCAGACCTTGTCCGGCAGGGCATCCTTCGCGACGGTTCGGAAACCGAGCTTGTGGAAAAACACCGGCACGTAGGTCAGGGCCATCAGTCGTTTGAGCCCGATCGTTCGTGCCTCGTCGACAATACGCTCGACCAGCAGTCGCCCAAGACCGCGCCGTTCGTGTGCCTCGTCCACCACCAGCGAGCGGACCTCACCGAGATCCTCGGTAAAAATCTCCAGCGCACCGCAGGCCACCACCTTGCCGTCCAGTTCGACAACGAAGAAATCGCGCAAATGCCGGTACAGCTCACTCATCGTGCGGGGTAACAGGTTGCCCTTGCTGGCATAGATTTCGAGCAGGTGGTGCAGGGTCGGCACATCGCCGATGGCCGCCGGGCGCACCCGCGGATTCGTGGCCGGATGCCGCTTCGTTTCAGGCGGAGACATGCGGCGCTTGAGTAACCTTGCCGAGCATTTCCTCGGCCAGGTCGAGTGTCTGACGGGTGATTTCCACGCCGCCGAGCATGCGCGCAATTTCGTGCACGCGTTCTTTCGGATTGAGCGGTCCGATGTGGGTAATGGTGGTATTGGCCGCGGTTTCCTTGGTGACCTGCAGGTGTCGATGGCCCTGGGCCGCCACCTGCGCGAGGTGGGTGATGCACAACACCTGGCGGCTGTCGGCCAGGGTGCGCAGCTGTGCGCCAACGATTTCTGCAACGCCGCCGCCAATACCGACATCCACCTCGTCAAAGATCAGTGTCGGCACGCGCCCGATGCGTGCCGTGACCACCTGCAGCGCCAGCGAGATGCGCGACAGTTCGCCACCGGAAGCCACCTTGGTCAGTGGCTTGGTCGGTTGACCGGCGTTGGCGCTGACCTGGTATTCCACGCGCTCGAGACCGTGTGCGCCCAGTTCACCTTTCGGAAGCGGTGTCAGCGTAATTTCAAATCGACCGCCGGGCATGCCGAGTTTCTGCATTTCAGCGGTGACGTCCTTGCCGAGTTTGCCGGCCGCCTTGCGGCGTGCATCGCTAATCTGTTTGGCCTGCTGGAGGTAGGCCTCTCGGGTCGCGGCGATCTCGTGGTCGAGTTTTTCGAGATTGACGTCGAAGTCCTCAATGTCCGTCAGTTCGGTCTGCAGCCGCATGAGCATCTCCGGCAGCTCCTCCGGCTTCACCTGGTGCTTGCGCGACAGGTTGTGGAGCGTGCCCAGTCGGCCTTCCAGCCATTCCAGACGCTGCGGATCGACTTCGAGATGGTCGAGATACTGATGCAGTCGCGAAGCGACTTCATCCACTTGCACGCTGGCTTCATTCAATAGCGACATCAATTCACCAAGCGACGCATCGTATTCACTCAGTGATTCGAGTTCACGGATGGCGCGCGCCAGGCCCGTGGCAATGGCATGTTCCTCGTCGTCGTACAGAGACAGGGCAATGCCCTGGGCGCCCTGCACCAGCTCGGCCGCGTTCGCCGCGCGCTTGTGTTCCTCTTCAATCTGAGGGATCTCGTCGGGCGACAACTTGAGCGCATCAAGTTCTTGCACCTGATGACGCAGGTACTCAATGCGCGCACTGCGGTCGGCTCCCTCGCGCTGCAACGTATCGCGCCGGTCTTCCAGTGTGCGGAGCGTGTGAAACGTGGTACCCAGATTCTCGACCGTTGTGCCCAGGCCGGCAAAGTCGTCGAGCATCTGGCGCTGGGCATCGCGCTTGAGCAGCGACTGATGTTCATGCTGGCCGTGGATATCGACCAGTAATTCGCCCAGTTCGCGTAACTGCTGGACCGGTACCGGCCGGCCATTGATCCAGGCCTTGGATCCCTTGTCGCGCTCCACGACACGGCGCAGCAGGCACTCACCGTCCTCGAACAGGTCATGCGCCTGCAGCCAGCGGGCGGCGTCCTGTCGGGCACTCAGGTCGAATCCGGCTGCAACCTCGGCGCGCTCGGCACCGTGACGGATGACGCCACCCTCGGCGCGCTCACCGAGTGCCAGCGCCAGCGCGTCGATCAGGATCGATTTGCCGGCACCGGTTTCACCGGTCAGCACCGTGAGACCCGGCTCCATGGCCAGCTCGAGTTTGTGGACGATGGCGAAGTCGCGGATGAAGAGGCTGGTCAACACGTCAGTACTTCTCGCCCCAGCCGAGCTTGGCGCGCAACACTTCGTAATGATTGCGTCGCGGCGGGTGGATGAGCGTCACCGGGCGCTGTGCACGCCGCACGCGCACGCGGTCGCCGTCGTGCAGGGCAAAATTGGTCTGGCCGTCGAAGGTGACGTGCGCACTTTGCTGGCTGGTGACGGTCATCACTATTTCAATTGTGCTGTCGCTGCCGACGGCCAGTGGTCGATCGCTGAGCGTGTGCGGGCAGATCGGCACAATGATCAGCGCCGGCAGGGTAGGGTGCAGGATCGGTCCGCCGGCCGACAGCGCGTAGGCGGTGGAACCGGTCGGCGTGGCCACGATAATGCCGTCGGCCCGGGTCGAGTTAACAAATTCGCCGTTCACGGAGGTTTCGAATTCGATCAGTCGCGCTAGGGCACCCTTGTTCACGACCACATCATTGAGAGCATTGGCGACATGCAGCACCTTGCTGTCACGTACGATTTCCGCTTCCAGCAGCAACCGGTCTTCGATAACGTATTGACCGTCGAGAATCTGGCCGAGCTCATCCTCCATGCGCTCGGTCGAGACGTCGGTCAGGAAGCCCAGACGGCCGAGATTGACCCCAATCAGCGGTACTCCGTGACGGGCGAGGTTTCGGGCCACGTGCAGCATGGTGCCATCCCCGCCGACCACAATGGCCAGATCGATTTTTTCACCGATTTCGGAGATCGGCAGGCTGTCGGCACAGACTTGCTCCATGAATTCGGCGGTAGCCTCTTCGAGCAGGACATTCAGCCCACGGTCGCGGGAAAAGGCGCACAGGCGCTCGATGACGTCGCCCACATCCCGGCTGCCATATTTGCCGAACAGGCCAACTGTGCGGATCGTATTCCGGGATTCGGGCATCGAAAAACTCGCCATTTTTGCTATTCGTTTATATAGATAAGCTATCACGTGCAGGCATGACGGCCAATGCAGCACCGGGGTAAAAAAGGTATTGAGGATGGTTTGGCACTCCTCCATAATGAGTGCCAATGGTTTGGTCAATGTCCGATATGGCATTAAACCCTCGCGCAGAAATCCTCCTCAAGGCACTCATCGAGCGCTATATCAGCGATGGCCAGCCTGTGGGCTCGCGCACGCTCGCCCGGGATCTGGGCAACGAACTCAGCCCGGCCACGATTCGCAACGTGATGGCCGATCTCGAGGAGCTTGGATTGATCCAGTCGCCGCATACCTCGGCCGGGCGCATTCCGACCGCACTGGGCTACCGGGTATTTGTCGACACGCTGCTCAAGGTGCGCCCGATCGATGCCAGCGAACTGCGGCGCCTCGAAGGCGAGTTATCCTCCGCCCCCGACCCGCAGCAACTCATGGAGGCCGCCTCGTCACTGCTGTCTCAGGTCACCCGCCTCGCTGGCGTGGTGATGTTGCCGCGACAGGAACAGGCGGCCGTCCGCCAGATTGAATTCCTGCAGCTCTCGGCCAACCGGGTGCTGGCCATTCTGGTGACGCAGGAAGGCCGGGTGCACAACCGCGTGATTGTCACGGATCGCACCTATTCCCCGGCCGAACTGGTCGAGGCCGCCAACTTCTTTAATGATCAATATGCCGGACGGTTCCTGTCCGAGGTCAAGCAGGTATTGCTGGCCGCCATGCAGCAGGACAGCGATGCCATGCAACAGGCGATGCGCACGGCCATGACCATGGCGCGCCACATGTTTACCGACGAAGACAGTCAGGGTGCCGAGATCGTGGTGAGCGGGGAGTCCAACCTGCTCGAGGTGCCGGAACTGGGCGATGTGCGCAAGTTGCGCCGGTTGTTCGACACCTTCAATACCAAGCGTGACCTGCTGCATCTTCTGGACCAGTGCCTGCGCACCAACGGAGTCCAGATCTTTATCGGCGGCGAATCGGGCTATCAGGCCTTTGAAGAATGTAGTGTCGTGACTTCCCCGTACCAGGTGGGTGGCCGGATCGTGGGTATGCTCGGGGTGATCGGCCCGACCCGCATGTCCTATGAGCACGTGATTCCGATCGTCGACGTGACGGCGCGCCTGCTGGGTGGGGCCCTCTCCGCCGACCGCTCGTGAACACCGGATACTTGAAACAATATTAAGACGTCCCCATGCACTTGGCGGGACAGATAACATGCCGCCATTCCAAACCAACACCTGAATCATCTGCTGCCGAAAACATGCCTGATATGTCCGATACGCCGAAACCCGAGAGCCCGGAATCTGCGGCCACGACCGAAATGCCGTCTCTACCGCCGGCCGACCTGGAGGGCCTGAAGGCCGAGGTCGAGGCCATGCGTACCCAGGCGGCCGAGAATCTCGATAAATTCATGCGCGCCAAGGCCGAAACCGAGAATATCCGTCGGCGTGCTGAAACCGATGTGGCCAGTGCCCACAAATTTGCGATCGAGCGCTTCGCCCTCGAGATGCTGGCGGTCAAGGACAGCCTGGAGCGTGCCCGGGCAGTAGAGATTCCGGAAGGGAGTGCGGCGCTCGACAAGATGCTGGAGGGTGTCGAACTGACCATCAAGCTGATGGACAGCATCTTCCAGAAATTTGCGCTCACCGAGGTGAGCCCGGCCAAGGGCGACAGGTTCGATCCCGAAAAGCACCAGGCCATGAGTATGCAGGAGTCGGCCGAGGTGCCCGATCAGCATGTGTTGATGGCCCTGCAAAAGGGCTATCTGTTGAGCGGCCGGCTGCTGCGCCCGGCCCTGGTCATTGTGGCCAAAGCGGCCGCGGGCGCTTGAAAACCCGGATTTCTACCCCCAATTCACGAATCATTACGAATTAACCCAAGAAATTACAGGAAACGAGGATCAACATGGGCAAGATTATTGGCATCGACCTGGGCACCACCAACTCCTGCGTGGCGGTGATGGAAGGCGGCAAGCCGCGCGTGATCGAGAATAGCGAAGGCGACCGCACGACGCCGTCGATCGTGGCCTTTACCAGCGATGACGAGGTCGTGGTCGGCCAGGTGGCCAAGCGCCAGGCCATCACCAACCCGCAAAACACGCTCTATGCCGTGAAGCGCCTGATTGGCCGCAAGTTCGACGACGAGGTGGTGCAGCGCGACATCAAGATGGTCCCGTACAAGATCGTCAAGGCCAAGAACGGCGACGCCTGGGTGGAAGCCCGGGGCAAGCAGATGGCGGCGCCGGAAATCTCTGCGCGCGTCCTGCAGAAGATGAAAAAGACCGCCGAGGATTATCTCGGCGAGCCGGTCACCGAAGCGGTGATCACCGTACCGGCCTACTTCAATGATTCACAGCGCCAGGCGACCAAGGATGCCGGCAAGATCGCCGG
>DKBE01000085.1 GCA_002451085.1 Proteobacteria bacterium UBA6908
CCGCCCGGCTTGCGGTGTTTCAAACAACATCATCGCCTCGTAAGCCAGGTGAATCCCTTCGGCGTTGCCGCGTTCAATCTCGGCCAGCACCAGGGCGGCCAACGCCCGTGCCGGCGAAAGCCCGGCCAGCAGGTCGGCAAGATGCGCATCGCCGTTCTTGTCCATGTCCAGAAATAGCTCGGCAAGCGGTGGCGTGACCGACCATAGCGTTCGCGCCAGCGGCGGCGACGGTTCCGGCCCACGCCACGATTCCCAGTATTTCTCGCAGCAAGCGATCAGTGCCATTTGAAAGGCACGCTGCTCGGCCTCCGGTGCCCGGCCAACCAACCGCCGCGCTTCGGCATCGATCATGGAAAGCTTGGTCATGGTGACCTCGCGGGTGACCGTACCTTATATATAAGGTACGCGGCGACCCTGTCTGTGCAGAATGTCCGTATCCATCGGTTACTTGATGAGCCGATAACAGGGCTTGTAGGCCTTGCCCGGCAATTTCATGCGCTGCTGGGCGACAAATGAAGCCAGCAATGAGTCGAGCGGATCGAGGATGCTGCTCTCACCGCGAATCTCGAAGTCACCGTGCTGCTCGACGGCGCGAATGCCTTCGTCTTTCACGTTGCCGGCGACCACGCCGGAAAAGGCGCGGCGCAGGTTGGCGGCCAGCTGATGGCGGTCCTGATTCTTGCTGAGGTTCAGATTGCGCATGTTGTCGTGGGTGGGGGCGAACGGCGCCTGCAGTTCGCGGTCGACGCTCAGCGCCCAGTTGAAGTAATAGGCATCGCCACGCTCGGTGCGGAAATCCGCCACGCGCTGCACACCGGCCAGCACCGAACGCGCCACGGCGACCGGATCGTTGACGATGATCTGGTAATGCTTGCGCACCTCGGTTCCGAGAGCGGCCACTACGAAACGGTCGATCTCCGCGAAGTAGTCCTTGGCCTCGGCGGGGCCGGTGAGAATGAGGGGTACCGGAATGCTGGCGTTCTCGGGATGCAACAGCACTCCCAGCAAATACAACACTTCCTCGGCCGTGCCGACCCCTCCCGGAAACACCACGAACGCATGGCCCGTACGCACGAACGCCTCCAGGCGTTTTTCGATGTCCGGCATGATGACCAAGTCGTTAACAATCGGGTTGGGCGATTCGGCGGCAATGATGCCGGGCTCGGAGATACCGAGGTACTGGCCACCGCTGATGCGCTGTTTGGCGTGGCCGATGGTGGCGCCCTTCATCGGACCCTTCATGGCACCGGGTCCACAGCCGGTGCAGATGTCGAGGCCGCGCAATCCGAGCTGATACCCGACCAGCTTGGAGTAGTCGTATTCGTTGCGGGAAATGGAATGCCCGCCCCAGCACACCACCAGCTTCGGATCGGTGAGCGGACGCAGGATGTCGGCGTTGCGCAAAATGTGAAACACCGCGTTGGTAATACCGGTCGAAGAATCGAGATCGATGGCCGGGTTGCCCATAATCTCGTCACTCACGTACACCAGATCGCGCAATACGGCGAACAGGTGCTCGCTGATACCCTTGATCATCTGGCCGTCGACGAAGGCCGTGGCCGGCGCCCCCTTCACCTCCAGCTGGATGCCACGTTCTTCCGGCACCACGCGGATGTCAAACGAGCGATAACGTTCCAGCAGCTCTTTGCCATCGTCCAGCGTGTTGCCGCAGTTGAGTACCGCGAGCGAGCAGTTGCGAAACAGCTGGTGCAACCCGCCGCGGCTGGTGTCGAGCAGTTTGCTGACCTCGAGGCGTGAGAGCACCTCCAGCCGGCCTTCCGGGACTACACGGGCATCGATAACATCGTTGGACATACGGGTAGTTTAACCGGTTTGGCCAGCCGGAGTGCGCGGCGACGCTGACATTCTGACCGAGGCAAGGGCGGGAAACCGGATCGCCGGCACGGTTTTTAACCCAAATCCGGGTTTGACTCTTTGTTCCATGCCGGTCATCACCGATAATGGCGGGGATTTTTCCGGGCGCCGACCCGGCCTGATTCGAGATGCACATGAAACAGCCTGTATCCAAGTGGGACCCGCTGGCCAACGACAAGGAATTGCGTAGCCGCGTGAAATTCTTTGGCGAGCTGCTGGGTGAGGTGCTGCACGCCCAGATCGGCGGCCGGGTGTACAAGGCCGTGGAAACCCTGCGCCGCGGCTTCGTGGCCCTGCACAAGCAGGAGGACCCGAAGCGCCGCGCGCGGCTGATGCGGCTGATCGACAACCTTGATCCCGAAATGCTGACCCACGTGGTGCGCGCGTTCAGCGTATTTTTCTCGCTCGCCAACCTCGCCGAGGAACTGTTTCACCACCGCCTGCGGCGGCGCTGGGTACGGGCCGGGGGACCGCTGTGGCGCGGCTCGTTCGACGAAACCATTCGCTGGTTCCACGCCCAGGACGTGCCGGCGGAAGACCTGCAAAAACTGTTCGACCGGCTGCAATACATGCCGGTGTTTACCGCCCACCCGACCGAGGCGCGGCGCCGCACGCTGATGCAGGGCATGCGACGCATTTTCCTGCTCGGCGAAAAGCTCAACGACCCGCGGCTTGGCAAGGAAGAAACCAACGCCATTCGCGATGAACTGGCTGCCGAAATCCAGATTGTCTGGAAGACCGACGAGGTGCGCCCAAAGCGTCCTGAAGTGCGCACCGAAATTCGCAACGGGCTCTATTACTTTCACGAGAGTCTGTTTCAGGCGGTTCCGGATACCTATCGCTTTGTCGAAAAAGCCGTGCGCCGCGTATACGGTGTTGGCCCGGACGGTCGCCCGGTTGCCAGTGTGCCAAGCTTCCTGCGCTTCGGTTCGTGGATCGGCGGCGACCGTGATGGCAACCCGTTCGTGAAGCCGGAAACGACCGAGATGGCGATCCGCATGCAGGCCGAGACCATTCTCGAAGAGTACATTGTCCGCGTCACCGCGCTGTCGAAGATTCTTACTTTCTCGGCCCGCATGGCCCAGCCTTCGGATAGCCTCCGTTCCAGCCTGCGGCGTGATGAGCGTTTCGCGCGCGAGGCGTTCGTCACCAACCCGGCACAATTCCAGCTCGAACCCTATCGGCGCAAGCTGTACCTAATGCGCTTCCGTCTGGAACAGACGCTGGCACAGGTCAGCAAACGCAACGTGCGCTACATCCGCGAAGCCGTGTATGGCGCGCCGAGCGAATTTCTCGACGACCTCTACCTGATTCACGATTCGCTGGTGTCGCACGGCGACGGCAACATAGCCGATCGTGAACTGAAGGACCTGATTCGCCTTGCGGAAACCTTTGGCTTCCACCTGGTGAGCCTCGATGTGCGCCAGGAGTCCACGGTACACAGCCATACCGTGGACGAGATTCTCGCCGCCGCCGGGCTTGGCGATTACGCCGCACTGGACGAAGCCGCGCGCGTGACGCTGCTGGCCAAGGCAATTTCCGGCGAAGCGCCACCGTTCGAGCGCGCCCGCCTGACCGACAAGGCGCGCGAAACCCTGGAAGTGTTCGAGCTCATGGCGCGGCTGCAGGATGAAGTGGGGCCTGAAACCTTCGGCGCCTACGTGATTTCCATGACTCATCATGCCAGCCATGTGCTGGAAGTGATGTACCTCGCACGGCTCGCCGGACTGGCCCAGCGCGACGGGCTTGGACGCAGCCACTGCACGATTCGCATCGCGCCCTTGTTCGAGACCATCAACGATCTCGCGCACGCCGAAGGCGTGCTGACCACCCTGTTCGACAATCCGGTGTACACAGCCCTGCTCGCCGCCAGCGGAAACGTACAGGAAGTGATGCTCGGTTATTCCGACTCAGCCAAGGATGGAGGCTCGCTGGCCTCAGCCTGGTACCTGTATGAGGCGCAGAAGAAAATCACCGGTCTGGCGGCAGCGCGCGGCATCGGCTGCCGACTGTTCCACGGTCGCGGTGGCACCATCGGTCGCGGTGGCGGCCCGACACACGAATCGATCCTCTCGCAACCGCCCGGCACGGTGCAAGGCGAAATCAAGTTCACCGAACAGGGTGAGGTGCTGTACTACAAGTATTCGAATGCCGAAACCGCGGCCTATGAGTTGGCCATGGGCATGACCAGCCTGATGAAGGCCAGTCTGCACCTGGTGAAGCCGATTGCACCGGATCGCCCCGAGCACCTCGACGTCATGCACGAGTTGGCGCGTTATGGTGAACAGCATTTCCGTGCGCTCACCGACCAGACTCCGGGATTCATCGATTACTTCTACGAAGCAACGCCGGTGACCGAAATTGGTCTGCTCAACATCGGTTCACGCCCGAGTCACCGCAAAAAGGTTGACCGGTCCAAGGCCTCGGTGCGTGCGATCCCGTGGGTATTTGGTTGGGCGCAGGCACGCCACACTCTGCCCGCCTGGTACGGGCTCGGCACCGCACTCGCCAGCTGGAGCCAGGGCCACCCGGCACGCGTCGAACAGCTGCGTGCCATGTACCGTGACTGGCCGTTCTTCCGGATGTACCTGTCCAACATCCAGATGGCGCTGTTCAAGGCCGACATGGGCATTGCCCGCGAGTATTCGGAGCTGTGCGAAGACCGCGCCGTCGGTGAGCGGGTGTATGGCCTGGTGAAAAGTGAATTCGAACGTACCGTGACGCAGGTGCTGGGCACGGCCCAACTCAACGAATTGATGGAAGAAACCAAGGCGCTGCAGATCTCGCTGGTACGGCGCAACCCGTACCTCGATCCGCTCAACCACATCCAGATGGCGTTGCTCAAACGCTACCGCGCCAACCCCGGGAGCGACGAAGCGCCCTCGGTGTGGCTCGACCCGCTGCTACGTTCGATCAACGCCATCGCCGCGGGCATGCGCAACACCGGTTGAACGGCGTATAGTCATTGACAGTCTCCATGGCGGTGGAGGGTAAAATCGATGCCTTATTTCAGTCGCCTGGTCGTCGTTACCCTCGGCGCCATCCTGGTCACCACGGCTGGTGCCGATAGCAACAAAATTTACAAATCGACGGATGCCGAAGGCAACGTCACCTACTCGAGTACGCCACCGATCGAACCAACCGCTTTGCCGGTCGAGGTCATCACGCCTGCACCGCCGCCCGGACCCGAAGCGGTGCGCGCAGCCGAGGCGGAGCAAAAACGTACCGAGGAATTCAGTGGCCAGCTCGAGAAAGAGCGCAAGACCCGCGAGGCCGAACGAGCAGCACAGGAAGCGAAGAATCAAACGCTGGTGATCGAGCGGCCGGTGTACATACCGGTGGTGCCGGTGGGACCCATATCGCGACCATTACCGCCGGTTGGTCCGCCCGGCCGGCCGCGACCGCCCCGGAGGCCGTGATCGCCCCACCCCCTGGACCCACGGCATGCGCACGGTCGGCGAATCTGGGCCTGAACCGTTCACCGGCATGTAAGCTTGTTCTGCCGTTGCTCGTCCAACAAGCAGCCTGTTGGTAAAGGAACTGCCATGAACGTCCTGATGGTTACGCTTGGCCGCACGCTGGCTCACTATCTGAACCAGCCGGTACGCGGTTACGAACCGTTCGCGATCAGTAATCCTTCGGCGCTGGCGGCAGTGCTGCAACCCGGCGATGTGCTGCTGGTGGAAGGCAACCGCCGGATCAGCACCGCCATTAAATATCTCACGCAATCCACCTGGTCGCATGCCGCGCTCTACGTCGGTGATTTTCGGCTCAGCGGGCTGGGCCTCGATGCACCGGTGTTGATCGAGGCCGATGTCGAGCAGGGAGTCATCGCCGTACCGCTCACCAAGTACACCGCACTCAATACCCGCATCTGTCGTCCAGTGGGACTGCAGGGCCAGGACACTGAACACGTGGTGAACTATATGATCAGCCGGCTCGGTCACGCCTACGACCTGCGCAACGTGATTGACCTCGCGCGATACCTGCTGCCGGTGCCGCCAATTCCGGTTCGCTGGCGGCGGCGCATGCTGGCGCTGGGTGGCGGCGATCCGACGCGCGCTATCTGTTCGACGCTGATTGCCCAGGCATTTCAATCGGTGCGTTATCCGATCCTGCCGCGTATCGAGCGATCTTCGGCCGAACGTGAGTATGCGGCCCGTGAAATTCTGAACATTCGACACTTCAGCCTGTTCACGCCACGGGATTTCGACATTTCGCCGTATTTCCGCGTGATCAAACCTACCGTGGAAAACGGCTTTGATTACCGGGAGCTCGCCTGGGCCGAAGCCGATGCGGAACCGGACAATACCGATTCGTGAGCCTTGGGAAAAGTTGAGCCGTAAGCGTTAAACTGCCGTATACGGCTACATACCTTATATATACATATGAGCAAACCAGCGCAGACCGCCGCCGTTCCGATGAAACGCGCCATCCTGCGTGGCGCGCATCCGGTGCGCATAGCCCTGGTCGGCCTGCCCAACAGCGGCAAGAGCACACTGTTCAAAACCGTGGCCAGCACGGCCGTGCAGACCGGCGAACTGACCGGCACACATCGGGCATATGGCGAATGCGCGGTTCAAATCGGCCTCGACCAGGTGCGACTGGTGGACCTGCCCAGCATCTCCTCGCTGCACGGACTGGCCCGTGATGAACGCGTGACCCTGCAGTACCTGCTGTGGGGCGATGAACGTCCGCCGATTGCGGCCCATGAGCCGGGCGGACCCCCGGCGCCATTTGCGCCACCGGACGTCATCATCCAGGTGATGGATGCGACCGCGCTCTCGCGCCATCTGGAGTTCACGCTCGAACTCAGCCAGCTCGGTCGTCCGATGGTGATCGCGCTCAACATGATGGACGACGCCGCTCGCAAGGGCCTGCACATCAACACCCGCAAACTCAGCAAACAACTGGGAATTCCGGTGGTACCGACCACCGTGGTGATGGGTCAGGGGATCATGGAGCTATTCACCGCGGCACTGAACACGGTTCGCAAACGTGCCTGTCCGCTACCGCAACCGCCGAGCAAGCACCTGACCCCGGTACTCGCTCCTTTGAGTTCAGCGCTCAATCACCCCGAGATCCATGACGCTTTCCGAATGCCTCATGCCCTGTTGCTCGCGCTGGCGGCTGCCGACGACAGCTATTTCCATCACGAGCTGGCTGAGCATTTTGGCGGCGAAGTGCCACATCTGGAGCGCTTGCGGACCCAAGCGGAGAAATCCCTGCCCCGCCCACTGGCCGAAGAACTGCACGCCGACCGCCATCACCAGGCAGCGTCACTGGCCGAGGACGTGACCCGAACCGGCGCGGCCTACGAAGGCAAAGGCTGGCGGTTCTGGATGGATGAACTTTTTCTGCATCCACGCTGGGGTCTGGTTGGCAGCATGGCGGTATTCGCCGCCGTCCTGTTCGTCGTCTTCGAGATCAGCACCTGGATCGATTCCATGACGTCAGCCAAGCTGGTTGAGCTGACGGCAGCCTGGCAACCAACTGACACATTCGGCGTTGTGTTGCGCGCTGTGGTTGATGGGCTGATTGGTCTGGTTGGTATCGTGGTGCCGTACATGATCCCATTGGTGTTACTGCTGGTGGCCCTCGAGGAATCGGGAATCATGCAGCGCATCGCCTTCGTGGTCGATCGTGGCTTTCATCACCTCGGGCTGCATGGCGCCGTGGCACTGCCGTTCCTGCTTGGGCTGGGTTGTAATGTGCCGGCCATCTCGGCCGTCGGCCGCAATACGACCGGGCGCGAGCGTGTGATTGCCTCGGTGCTTATCACCTTTGTGCCCTGCTCGGCCCGCTCAGCCATTATTTTGGCGATCGCCGGCAAGTATCTGGGTGGCTTCGGGGTGTTCGGAATCTTCATGCTCACCATTGTGGTGATCACGCTGGGCGGCCAGTGGTTGGCACGTCGCCTGCCGGAGCGTGGACCCGGACAAGTCCTGGAGATCCCGTCCTATTCGCTGCCTACCGGCCATGCGCTGGTGTCCCAAACCTGGTCGCGAACCAGCGATGTCTTGACCATCGTGACGCCATTACTGGTAGCGGGCAGCGTGGTTCTGGCGCTGCTCAAACATATCGGTGCGGACGAAGTCGTGAATACCATGTTGCTCCCAATCACCGGCTGGTGGCTGGGTCTGCCCGTGGTGCTGGGGGTGCCGATCCTGTTTGGGGTGTTGCGCAAGGAATTGTCGCTGCTAATGATCTATCAGGCCCTCGGCAGCTTCGAGATCGGCACGATGCTGGATTGGGTCCAGATCACGACCTTCCTGGTGTTTCTGACGTTTTATATCCCGTGCGTTTCAACGTTCGCGGTCATGCTCAAAACGATCGGTCGGCGTGATGCGCTGTTTTCGTTGGCCGTTTCCGTCGGTGTGGCGCTGGTCGTGGCGGCGGCCGTACGCTGGTTGCTCACCGCGTTGCAGTTGCTGCCGTTCTGAGGCATCGATTCAGCGATCGCCGGCGGCCGGCGGCTTCGGCTTGGCCAAAAACACGAACGGCAGCGCAAAGGGTCCAAAGGCAAATCCCATTACCGACCAGTACACCCAGCGCGCCTTGCGACGGTGGGCGATGTAGCCACACACGACGGCACACGCGACAGACAACAACAGGGTGACCAGCAGCATTGGCGCGGACAGCGCCCACATCTGTTGAATCAGTTCTGTTGGATTCATTTCATTCATCACGACTCCCGGCTCCCGGGCCAGGCTTCAGGTCCCAGGAGGTGTTGGCGGACGTCGAATACATCGGTTTGTTGTCGTTGAGAAAAAGCCAGCCTTTGACGATACGGTAGATAAACCACACACAGGTTACACCGAGGATGACCCAGCCAATAACGATAATGAAGGTCAATGCGCCCAGCACAAACCACAACAACGAGAACCAGAAAGTACGAATCTGCCAGCGAAAGTGGCTCTCGAGCCAGGTTCCGCGGGCGTCATCCATTTTGATGTAGTTCATCACGATGGCCACGATCGCGGTGATACCGGCCCCCAGCAGGGTCAGCGCGTATAGCGCGTAGATCAGCGTGGTGACGTTCTTGAGCGACTGCAATTTATCGTTCGGGCTGATGGTTTCCATAGCGACATCCGCTGGGCAGGATATTGGGGTTCATGCTAGCGATTCGGTGTGCATCTGTCATGTCAGCCAATGAAACCGCGATCGCGCGTAAACGATATGGTCCAAATCATCCTCCTGATGGCGTTAAGCACGATCATCGCTCGCTGCCACCCACGCTCAAGACATCGCCCGTTGCGAACACCTCAGCCAAGTGCACGGCGGCATTCGTTGGGTCTTGGTCATTCGCCGGTCGCTCCTGTACTGATTCTCGGAATCAATTGGTGTACAGATCAGTAAACGACTACCCCGGGTGTGTGGAAGACCTCCACCGGAATGATTCAACGTCGGAATCAATGTTGTTCGCGCGTGGCTTCGAAGCGGATGTCGGGCCAGCGCTCCTGCGTGAGCTGCAGGTTGACGCGGGTTGGAGCCAGGTAGGTTAGTTCACCTGCCCCGTCGCGCGCCAGGTTGTCGCGCNNGCGTCTACTCCATACTCGTGCTGCAGGCGGTGGGCCACCACGTCGAACTGCAGCACACCCACGGCTCCAAGGATCAAATCATTGGAGTTGAGTGGCCGGAATAATTGTGTAGCACCCTCTTCAGTCAGCTGTTCCAGGCCTTTCTGCAGCGCCTTCATCTTCATCGGGTTCTTGATCTGGGCGCGACGGAAGATTTCCGGCGCAAAATTGGGGATCCCCCCGAACTTGAGCGGTTCCTTGAGGGTAAATGTGTCGCCGATGCGCATGGTGCCATGGTTGTGCAGGCCGATGATGTCACCGGCGTAGGCCTCTTCAACCTTTACGCGATCCCGGGCCATGAAGGTGATGGCGTTTGAGACAATCACCTCACGGCCGATACGCACGTGGAACAGTTTCATGCCCGGCTTATAGCAACCGGAGACAATGCGCACAAAGGCGATGCGGTCGCGGTGGTTCGGGTCCATGTTNNGCCTGAATCTTAAATACGAAACCGGAGAAGTTTTCTTCGCTGCCCTCCACCAGGCGGGTTTCGCTCTCGCGCGGACGTGGCGGCGGCGCCACCTCGACAAAGGTGTCGAGCAATTCCTGAACGCCGAAGTTATTGACCGCCGACCCGAAAAAAACTGGACTTTGCTTGCCGGCCAGATATGACGACTTGTCGAATTTGTGCGAGGCGCCTTTGACCAGCTCAACTTCGGTACGTAACTCGGCGGCCTGTTCGCCCAGTACCTCATCGAGGCGTGGGTTATTCAGTCCTTCGATGACCTCACCGACGTTGATTTTGCCGCCGTGGTGGGCGGCGTACAGATGCACCGAATCATTATATAAGTGGTAGATGCCGCGGAAGCGCTTGCCCATACCGATGGGCCAGGTAATCGGGGCACATTGGATTTTGAGCACCCGTTCGACTTCGTCCAGCACTTCCATCGGATCACGGCCTTCGCGATCCATCTTGTTGATAAAGGACACGATCGGAGTGTCACGTAACCGGCAGACATCCATCAGTTTGATGGTTCGGTCTTCAACACCCTTGGCGATGTCGATCACCATCAGCGCCGAGTCGACCGCCGTCAGGGTGCGATAGGTATCTTCCGAGAAATCCTCGTGCCCGGGTGTGTCGAGCAGATTGATGATGCAGTCCTTATACGGAAACTGCATGACCGACGACGTAACCGAGATGCCGCGCTGCTTTTCCAGCTCCATCCAGTCGCTGGTGGCGTGGCGTGCCGCCTTGCGGCCCTTGATCGAGCCGGCCAACTGGATGGCGCCGCCAAACAGCAGCAGCTTTTCAGTGAGCGTGGTCTTGCCCGCGTCGGGATGGGAGATGATGGCGAAGGTGCGGCGGCGGGCAACTTCGCGGCTGATTTCGGCGGACATGGACGGCTCTGAAAGCGGTGGGGGACTGCGAAACGGCGTGCAGAATAAGGCTTTTGCGGGTTTGATGCCAGTTTTGCCCCCAGGTTCCACCCCTTTTCGGACAATTTAGAGNNAAGCAGATTTCCGAACATGTTTATGTGATTCACGGACCGAATGAATTCCCCAATAAGGCCAACCAGGGGTTCATGAACAACCCCGGGATTGTGCTGACCAAGAAGGGTGTTGTGGTGATCGACCCGGGGTCGAGCCTGCAAAGTGGAGAGATGGTGCTGAAAAAAGTCGCAACCATCACGAAGGATCCGGTGATCGCGGTCTTCAACACCCACATCCATGGTGACCACTGGCTGGGTAACGACGCCATTTTCCGCGCCTACCCGAAAGTGGTTATCTATGCACACCCGAAGATGATGGCCAAAACCACTGAAGCCGGACCGTTCTGGGTCGGCTTCATGAACCAGTTAACCGATAACGCCGTCCGCGGGACCAAACCGGTGCCGCCCAACCTCGGCATTGAGAATGACGAGACCCTGACTCTCGGTGGACTGCATTTCAAGGCTTATCACTCGGGGCATGCCCATACTGATGGTGATTTGATGGTTGAGGTCGTCGAGGAAAAGGTGATCTTCCTCGGTGACAACGTCATTGACCGAGCAGTACGTCGCATGGACGACGGCAGCTTCCCCGGCAGCGTGAAGGCCTGCGATCTGGCACTGTCGACGAAAGCCGAACACTTTGTGCCGGGTCATGGCAACACCAATGGACGCGCCCTGGTGACCAGTTACCGAGATTTTCTGAACACCCTTTATCAGTCGGTCAAGAAATACCAGGCCAAGGGTTTGACCGATTTCGAAATGAAGGACAAGGTGGTGGCCGACCTCAAACCGTACCAGCAGTGGCTGAATTTCAACAGCGAGATTGGGAAATTCATCAGCCTGGCGTATCTGGAGGCGGAGCGCGAGTCGTTCTGACCATGTTCAAGCTCTACCCACCCATCAAGGCCAATCGCACGCTGTGGCTGCAGGTCGATCCTCTACACGAAATCTATGTCGAGGAATCCGGCAATCCCCAGGGTCTGCCGGTGTTGTTTGTCCATGGCGGGCCGGGGGCCGGCTGCGAGGATAAACATCGCTCGTATTTTGATCCGAATTTATACCGCATCATTCTGTTCGACCAGCGCGGTGCCGGAAAATCGAAGCCACATGCCTCACTCGAGCGCAACACCACCATGGATCTGGTGGCCGACATGGAACGCATTCGCACCGAATTCGGTATCGATCAATGGGTGTTGTTCGGGGGATCCTGGGGTTCGACCCTATCGCTTGTCTACGCCGAAACACATCCGGAACGTGTACTGGGCCTGATCCTGCGCGGCATCTTTCTGTGCCGGCCTAGCGAAATTCGCTGGTTTTACCAGGATGGCTGCAATCGGCTGTTTCCGGATTACTGGCAGGACTTTGTCGCCCCAATCCCGGACAATGAGCGTAACGATCTGTTACATGCTCATTATCGTCGACTGACCGGCGACGATGAAGTGGCGCGCATGCGCTCTGCCGAAGCCTGGTCTGTCTGGGAAGGTCGTACCGCCACCCTTCTGCCAAAAAAGGAAGTGGTTGATTACTTTAGTGATCCACACGTGGCCCTCTCGCTTGCCCGCATCGAGGCTCACTATTTTGTGAACGATATCTTTCTCAAGCCGGATCAGATTCTGGCGGACGCCTACAAACTTAAAAACATTCCCGGTGTTCTTGTTCACGGTCGTTATGACGTCGTCTGCCCAATTGAAAATGCCTGGGACCTGCACAAGGCCTGGCCGGAAGCGCAGCTTGAGATCGTACCGGATGCCGGGCATTCGGCCAGCGAGCCGGGTATTGTGAACGCGCTGATTCAGGCGACCCGGGATATGCATTTCCGACTAACCCAGGCGTAGGCGCAATGGCGGTATATGCCATCGGGGATGTTCAGGGTTGCTACTCGTCCCTGCTGGCCCTGCTGGATAAAGTCGGCTTTGACCCCTCTTCCGATACCTTGTGGCTCACCGGTGATCTCGTAAACCGCGGACCTCAATCGCTCGACGTATTGCGGTATGTTCAATCCTTGCCGCGTGCCGTAACGGTGCTTGGCAATCACGACCTTCACTTGTTGGCGGTAGCCTCCGGGCAGGCACCGGCAAAAAAGCGTGATACGTTTTCGGAGCTGCTTGCCGCTCCGGATTGCGATGAGCTACTCGATTGGCTGCGAAACCGCCCTTTGTTGCATCACGATGACGGTCTCGGTTTCACCATGGTACATGCCGGGCTCTTGCCGCAATGGGATTTAGCCACGGCTCGTCGGTTGGCCCAAGAAGCCGAACACTACATCTCGCACTCTGATCGAAATGCCCTGTTTACCCACATGTATGGCGATACCCCCGATCACTGGGATGACGCCCTTGGTGGCTGGGCCAGGATTCGCATCATCATTAATGGCATGACTCGCCTGCGTTACTGCGATACGGATGGCCGCATGGACTTGCGGCCCAAAATGGCCCCCGGGGGACAACCTGCGGGACTCGTGCCATGGTTCGAAGTTCAAAACCGCCGGAACGCTGAATTGCAGATTCTTTTTGGCCACTGGTCGACGCTCGGACTTTGTAATCGTAAGGGGATTATCGGGCTGGATAGCGGCTGTCTGTGGGGTGGACGCCTGACCGCAGTGCGGATCGATAAAAACCCCAGTTTTATTGATGTTGACTGCCTCCCTTATCAGTCCCCAAACGACTAGAATTAGTATTCAATCGTCACCATCTATGCCAGTGGTGAATCAGCGTCCGTTACCGGAAAAACACATGATGAATCTGCGTGAACCGATGGATCCGACCATGACTGAGATGAATAAACACCATATCCAGGTCGAGGTGCGTACGGCTTATATCGACAAGCAATCCGAGCCTGACGAAAACCGCTTTGTATTTGCCTACACCGTTACCATCACCAATGATGGTTCGGTCCCGGCTAAACTCCTGACCCGGCATTGGGTCATTACTGATGGTAACGAAAAGGTCCAGGAAGTGCGCGGTGAAGGTGTGGTTGGCGAGCAGCCGTACCTGTCGCCGGGCATGAGCTTTGAATATACCAGTGGGGCCGTACTCGAAACGCCTTTCGGAACCATGCAAGGCAGTTACCAGATGCTGGCAGACGACGGCACCACCTTTGATGCCGAGATTCCGGCATTTCTGCTGACCACGCCGCGGCAACTGCACTGATACTGAAGCATGGGAAACAGACAAGGCCCGCATGCGGGCCTTGTTCTTTTGTTACCGATGATCAATTTCAAACGTCGAGATTGGTAACCGCCAGCGCATTTTTTTCGATGAACTCGCGGCGCGGTTCAACCTGATCTCCCATCAACGTGGTGAAGATTTCATCGGCGGCTACGCCGTCTTCAATGTTGACCTTGAGCAGGCGGCGCGAGCTGACGTCCATGGTGGTTTCCCACAGCTGTTCCGGATTCATTTCACCCAGACCTTTATAGCGTTGGATGGTTTGGCCGCGGCGTGCTTCGTCCATCAACCAGGCAAAGGCTTGATCGAAATTCGTGACCGGCTGCATCTTTTCACCGCGATGAACAACGGCGTCTTTCTGCAGCAATCCTTCCAGCTGGTTGCCCAAATGGCGGATGGCGCGGTATTCACCTGAACCCAGGAACTCGCTGTCGATATGGGTTCGATTCATAGCGCCATGCTCACTGCGGTTGATGATCAGCTCGTTCGCACCGGAGTGACCGCTCACGCCGACACTGACTTCATAACGAGCGCCATTGGAGGCGGCCGACAATCGATCCTGAAGGCTTGCGGCAAAGCGATCCAGTTTGGTGCGGTCCTTGAGCATTTCGGCATCGATCGTTGGTAGGTCGACAAGCGCCTGTAATACCTTGCTGTCGTACCGACGTGAGAGCCGTTCAATGGTGTATTCGACGACGAGATAATCCTGGCACAGTTGCTTGAGGGCATTGCCCGTAATCGGCGGCTGACCGGGCTTGTGGACAAGAGACGCGTCTTCCAGCGCGGCTTCCAGCAGGTAGCTGTTCAGTTCGCTGTCATCCTTCAGGTAACGCTCGGTCTTGCCACGTTTGATCTTGAATAACGGCGGTTGAGCAATGTAAACGTGACCGCGTGCGATCAATTCTGGCATCTGCCGGTAGAAGAAGGTCAACAACAGCGTGCGGATGTGAGAACCATCAACGTCAGCGTCCGTCATGATGATAATGCGGTGATAGCGCAGCTTGCTGGCGTCGAAATCATCTTTGCCAATGCCCGTGCCCAACGCCGTGATCAGCGTTGCAACTTCAGTGGACAATAGCATCTTGTCGTAGCGGGCACGCTCGACATTCAGGATTTTTCCCTTGAGCGGCAGAATGGCCTGAAATTTTCGATCACGGGCCTGCTTGGCAGAACCACCGGCGGAATCGCCCTCAACCAGATACAGTTCACATTTAGCGGGATCGCGCTCCTGACAATCGGCAAGTTTGCCTGGCAACCCGGCCAAATCCAGTGCACCCTTGCGGCGCGTCATTTCACGCGCTTTGCGTGCGGCTTCACGGGCACGCGCGGCCTCGACGATCTTTAAGGCGATCATCTTGGCGTCCTGCGGATTCTCCTGCAGGAATTCGCCCAACTTCTCGTTGACGATGATTTCCACGGCGCTCTTCACTTCCGAGGACACCAGCTTTTCCTTGGTTTGCGAGGAAAACTTCGGGTCCGGTACCTTGACCGACAACACTGCGGTCAGGCCCTCGCGGGCGTCATCGCCACTGATATCAACCTTCTCCTTCTTCGCGACACCGAGAGAATCAATGTAGTGATTCAGGGTGCGCGTCATCGCCGCACGCAGACCGGCCAGGTGGGTACCGCCGTCGCGTTGCGGGATATTGTTGGTGTAACAAAAAATATTTTCCTGGTATGAGTCATTCCATTGCATCGCGAGCTCAACAGTGATGCGATCGCGTTCAGCACTCATGTGGATGACGCGCTGGTGTAATGGCACCTTGTTGCGGTTCAGGTGCTGTACAAACGCGGAAATACCGCCCTGGTATTCGAAGGCATCTTCTTTGCCATCGCGATCGTCGCGCAGCACGATGCGCACACCTGAATTGAGAAATGACAGCTCACGCAGCCGCTTGGCCAGCAGATCAAAATGCATGACCGTATCGGTGAAGATGGTCGGACTGGGTTTGAAATGTACTGTGGTGCCGGTCTCGTTGGTGTCCCCAATGATGGCCAGAGGGGCTTCCGGTACACCGAGATGGTATTTCTGGGAATGTATCTTGCCGTTGCGACGGACTGTGACTTCAAGAAAGTCGGAGAGCGCGTTGACAACGGAAATACCCACCCCGTGCAACCCGCCAGACACTTTGTAGGAATTTTGATCGAACTTGCCGCCAGCGTGGAGCACGGTCATGACTACTTCAACAGCGGACTTTCCTTCTTCAGCAATAATTTCGGTCGGGATACCACGACCATTATCGGACACCGATACCGAGCTATCGATATGGATCGTTACCTGGATTTCGTTACAGTGACCAGCCAGCGCCTCATCGATGGAATTGTCGACCGCCTCAAACACCATGTGGTGCAGGCCGGTGCCATCGTCGGTGTCACCGATATACATCCCAGGGCGTTTACGTACCGCATCGAGGCCCTTAAGTACCTGGATGCTGCTTGAATCGTAATCCGGCTTTTTATTCATGCCTGAATTCTGCTCGCTGTCTGAAACGGAATTCTATCACTAAACTTATATATCTACATGTTTTTTATATGATTATTGTCTTTTTATCGTTCCGTGTTCCACGTGAAACAAAGAGCAACTTGGCCAAGAATCGGTGCTTATCGCGTTGCGGTCAGTTGTGGTTATAAATACCTGTACCTGCATGGTCGATAAAAAATGACTTAATTTTTGACGATGCTCAAAATCTAGTTCGGCGGGTAAATCATCAATCAACAGACAGCAATTTTTGTTGGTCGCGCTACGAAGTCGCTTTATTTGTGCCAATCGTAGAGCAATCAATAACAGCTTATTTTGTCCATGCGATGCTTCATCTTCGGCCGGATTTCCGGCCACCAGAAGCTGTATATCATTGCGATGAGGTCCACTGTGGGTTATCCCCCGCTCCAGGTCTCTGCGACGGTCATCTAGCAAGCAAATATCTAAACCGCGGCCACAATCCCACCCAGATTCCAACTTCAATCCAAATCCAGAAGTGTCATCTAACAAATGGCCAGCAATTTCTGAGAATATGGACGACAATTTTTCAATCTCTGAACTTCGGAATTCTTGTATTCTTCTCCCCAGATCCGCAACCTCCGGATCCCACGAGTACATGATTTTCCGCTGTTTCGGATCTTTTAGCGCCGCATTTCGCTGCTGAATAGCCCGCTGATAGCGGTTCCAAATATCACCAAAATCAGGTTCCACGTGAAACAAGGACCAGTCCATTACTGCGCGTCTGGCGCGGCTTTTTTGGTGGAACTGGAAATGACTGTCTGGGGAAATAATCAGGAGCGGAAGATGTTGGGCAAGCTCCGAGATTTTGCTGCGTTTTTGCTTATCGATCGAAAGCTGGCGCCCGTCCTGATCTACTTGAACTGCGAGCATCGTTGGAAGACGGTCTGATTGTGCCCTGACCTCACCAATTACCGTAAGGCTATCGGTACCGTGGCGGATTATTGGGTTTATTTGGGTGCCACGGAAACTTCGTCCAGTTCCAAGGATATTAATAGCCTCAAGAAGACTGGTTTTGCCGCTGGCGTTACCGCCATAAACGATATTTAGGTTTGAGTCTGGCTCGATTTCTTGTTGTTGATATAGCCGCACATTGCTGAGCGTGATCCGCGTTAGTGACATCTTTCACGTGTGACTCAGAGGCGCATGGGCATCACAACATACAGGTTATTGGTGGAGCCTGGGGTCCGGAGTACGCAACTGCTGTTTGGGTCGTTCAGATTGAATTCGACTTCTTCGGAGTCCAGAGCCGCTGCGGCATCGCTGATGTAATTAACGTTGAAACCGATTTCCAGGTCTTCATCGTCATATTTAACAGCCATTTCTTCCTGGGCTTCTTCTTGTTCTGGATTGTGCGCGGTAATGGTCATCACACCTTTTGATAATCCAAAACGTACGCCGCGATATTTTTCGTTTGAAAGAATTGCCGCCCGGTTAAGGGTTTCGCGGAATGCCTCGCGATTCACCATAACCATTTTTCCCTGGTTAACCGGGATAACTTTGTTGTAATCCGGAAAGCGACCATCAATGAGTTTTGAGGTGAATGTCAGCCCCTTGAGGTTGCAGCGCAGGTGGTTTTGTCCGATTTGGATTTCGACCGGTTCGTCGCTGTCTTCCAAGAAGCGGATCATTTCCTGCACACCCTTTCGTGGCAGAATTACCTGTTTTTCCCTTTCTAATGAATTACTTACATCAACATCGGCCATTGATAGACGATGCCCGTCTGTGGCCACGGTGCGTAGACGTTTTGGTCCGATTTCAAAGAGCAGACCGTTTAGGTAGTAACGCACGTCCTGTTGAGCCATGCAGAACATGGTCTTATCGAGCAGCCAGCGCAGTTTTTTCTGGGGCAGGCTGACGCTGTGCTCCCAATTTGATGTCTCGATCGCCGGGAACTCGGCGGCTGGCATCGTTAGCAGCCGGAAACGGCTTTTGCCCGACTTAATTAGCGCCTTTTCCTTCTCGAGACTGATGTCGATTTTTGCCCCTGCAGGAAGTGCACGGCAGATATCGTAAAGTTTGCGTGCCGGCACCGTCATGTCGCCCTGGCTGCCGGAGACCTCCAAGTGGGCACTGATCTCAACCTCCAGATCGGTACCGATCAGACTGAGTCCTTTCGGAGTCATGCGCACCAGGATGTTCGAAAGGATCGGCAGTGTTTGCCGTCTTTCGACAACACCGGCCACGATGCCAAGCGGTTTTATCAGGTCTTCACGCGAGACGGTAATGTGCATGGCGGGTGATCCGTAGTTAGTGTTTTTAAGTTATCTAAATTAGTAACAGCAATAATGTAGTAACTGCCGAACCTGTGGATATGTAGCACATCCTATTACGACTCGTGGGTTTGTGTCATTCAAAACCATGTGGACAAACACACCCCGGGTCTGTGGAGCGACCGTGGAGTTTATGTGCATAACTCCACTGGAAATGATCAATGGACAGATACGGCAAAATCACACACAGGAAACATTCAGGAGCTGAGTATTCGCATGAGGTTGTTGAAATCCTCCTTCATACGGATGTCCGACGCACTTAGCTCGGCAATCTTGCGACAGGCGTGTAAGACCGTGGTGTGATCGCGACCACCAAAGGCATCTCCAATTTCAGGCAGGCTATGACTGGTAAGCTCCTTAGCCAGAGCCATCGCCAGTTGACGCGGCCTGGCCACAGCACGCGAGCGATCCTTGGAATGCAGGTCAGATACGCGGATTTTGTAGTATTCCGCAACAACACGCTGAATATTGTTGATCGTGACCAGGCGTTCCTGAAACGCCAGCAGGTCCTTTAGGGACTCGCTGGCCAGCGCCATATCGATCGGGCGACCAGTAAAACTTGCACTGGCGAGCACGCGCAACAATGCGCCCTCCAGTTCGCGCACGTTGGATCGCACCCGTTTTGCGATGAAAAACCCAACCTCCTCGGGCAGAGCGATATTTTCCTGCTGTGCCTTCTTCATCAAAATGGCAACGCGCGTTTCGAGTTCGGGGGGTTCGAGCGAAACCACCAGACCACTTCCAAAACGGGATATCAATCGCTCTTCAATACCCGTTAATTCCTTGGGAAACTTGTCGGCGGTGATAATGACCTGGCGCTGACCATCAAGCAGGTTGTTGAAGGTGTGGAAAAACTCCTCCTGTGAGCGCTCCTTGCCAACGAAGAACTGGATATCGTCTATGAGCAGGGCATCGAGACCGCGATAGTAGCGCTTGAATTCATTGATGGTATTGTGGCGGAGCGCCTTTACCATGTCGGCTACGAAACGCTCGGAGTGTGCATAAACCACCTTGGCAGCCGGATTCACCTGCATCATCAAATGGCCAGCGGCATGCATTAGGTGAGTTTTACCCAAACCCACCCCCCCGTAGATAAACAAGGGATTGTAGGAACGTCCCGGATTCTCGCCAACCTGACGCGCCGCCGCGCGCGCCAGCTGGTTCGACTTCCCCTCTACGTGGCTTTCGAAGGTAAAGCCGGGATTGAGCCGTCCGACCATCGTCACGGTGCGGCGTGGCAACTCACCAGTCCGCATTTCCGTGTCGGCGATGGTCTGGGATTCTGCTGGGGGGGCTGCCGCCGGGGCGCCCACCTCGACCAAGACCTGCAGATTTTGACCACTAAACCGCTCGGCAATTTCGCTGATGCGGGCCTGAAAATGGCTCTTCACCCAGTCTTGGACGAAACGGTTGGGGGCAAAAAGATGCAAAAAACCAGGTTCTGACTGCGCCCGCAATGGGCGTAGCCAGGTATTAAGCTGTTGCGAAGAAAGCTCTTCTTCCAATACAGACAGGCATTTTGTCCAGATTTCAGGCCGGTCCATGTATTCACACGAGTGGCGGGCGGGGCAGGGAGTCTAGCGTGCTGTTGACAAGTTATCCACAGGGATTCGTTTTGTCGCGATTTTCGTTGACAATACAATGATCCAGCAGTAAGTTTGCCGGCTTTTCCAGGTGCGGCCAGGCCGCAGTACAGAGACCACGAACATGAAAAGAACCTATCAGCCCAGCAAACTGAAACGCAAGCGCGTACATGGTTTTCGCGCCCGCATGAGCACCAAGGCTGGTCGCAAGATTCTGAGCGCGCGTCGGTCGAAGGGCCGCGCCCGCCTGAGCGCCTGAGTACAGCCCGTCCCGATTTTCGGTTTCCCCGGACCCACCACCTGAGAAAGGGGGGTGAGTTTCAAAAGGTTGTCCGCCGAGGGCGGCGTCTTCAGGACGAAATATTTACGGTACATGCTCATGCCAATGGTTTGCAGCATGCTCGAATCGGCCTTACGGTTTCTCGCCGCGTTTCGTTGCGCGCCAATCGCCGCAACCGGTTGAAGCGATTGATACGGGAGTCGTTTCGCCACCATCAGTCTCAGCTGAAAGGGTTGGACATCGTGGTGGTAGCACGCGCACCGGCCAACCAAGCAGAATTGTCGGTACTCCGGAGTTCGCTACAACAGCACTGGCAGAGCCTGCAGAGCCCATGAAATTTCTGCTTCTCATTTTGATCCGCTTCTACCGGCTGGTCTTCAGCCCTTGGGTCGGTAATCAATGCCGGTTTTACCCAACCTGTTCGGTGTATGCCGAAGAGGCCATCACTCGCTACGGCGGTTTGCGGGGTAGCTGGATGGCGGCCAAACGAATCTCAAAATGCCATCCCTGGCATCCGGGTGGTATTGATCCGGTTCCCCATCAACACAAATGATAAATTATGATGGATAATCAAAGACTTATATTGTTTGTCGCGCTCTCCGCCATTATTGTGATGCTGTGGACAGCCTGGGAGGCGGAGCAGCGCCCCGCTGCGGTCGCTCCGGCAAAAACCCAGGTACCCGTTGCCCCAGCGGCACCCTCCTCTGGCAAATCTGTCGCCGGGAAGACCCCCGCGATCAGCGCCGCTCCGGCGATCAACGCAAGCGGCTTGCAAAGTGCTCAGCGGATCAATGTCACAACGGATCTCGTGCATGCCGTCATTGATACCCAGGGTGGCGATGTGCGCATGCTGGAGTTGCTTAAACATTCAGTTTCCATAGACCAGCCAAAAACCCCGTTTCGACTGCTGGATGATCAGGGCAAGCAGGAGTTCGTTGCGCAGTCCGGGCTGATCGCGCGCGAAGGCACCCTACCCAATCACAAGACCCTGTACCGCGCCGAATCCGACCGTTATGCGTTGGCCGAAGGTCTTGATCAGCTGAATGTCCGGATGCACTGGGATGGCGCCGAAGGTCTGAAGGTCACCAAAACCTATACCTTCCATCGCAACAGTTATGTTGTTGACCTCACCTACGAAATTGCCAACAACGGGCGCAAGCCTAGGGATGTATATCTCTACGCGCAATGGCTACGCAAACACATCGATGAAAGCCGCGGCATCACCTCACTGCCGAGCTATACCGGGGGTGTAATTTCTACCTCGGAGAACCGGTACGAAAAAATCGATTTTGACAGCATGCACAAGAAGCCATTGCAGCGTGAAGCCGAGGACGGCTGGGTGGCGATGATTCAGCATTACTTTGTGGGTGCCTGGTTGCCTGAAGATCAGGAACGTCGTCAATACTATTCCGACACCCAGGCCGGAGACCTTTATTTCCTTGGTTATAAAACTCTCGAACCGGCAACGGTTGCCCCGGGCAGCAAGGCCACATTCAACACGCGTTTCTATGCCGGACCGAAAGAGCATCAACGTCTCACGGCAGCAGCACCTGGTCTGGAACTGACGGTGGATTACGGGTGGCTGGACTTGATCGCCGCCCCGCTCTTCCGGATTCTGAAATGGCTGCACTCGGTGATCGGCAACTGGGGTTGGGCCATTATCGTTTTGACCCTGCTCATCAAGATCGTATTTTACCCGCTGTCGGTTGCCAGCTATCGATCCATGGCCAAGATGCGCAAAGTGCAGCCTCGACTGCAAGCGATCAAGGAACGCTACGGTGACGACAAGCAGAAACTTCATCAGGCAATGATGGAGATCTACAAGACCGAGAAAATTAACCCGTTAGGCGGTTGCCTGCCGATCCTGATCCAGATCCCGGTATTCATCTCGCTGTATTGGGTGCTGCTGGAAAGCGTCGAGCTGCGGCAGGCCCCCTGGGCCCTGTGGATCAAGGACCTGTCTTCACCGGACCCCTACTTCGTGCTGCCGATCCTGATGGGTATCTCCATGCTGGTGCAGCAGTGGCTCAACCCCCAGCCGCTTGAGGACCTGCAGAAAAAGGTCATGTACGCCCTGCCCGTCGTCTTTACCTTCATGTTCCTGTGGTTCCCGTCCGGGTTGGTGTTGTACTGGGTTGTGCAAAACGTGTTATCGGTCGCCCAGCAGTGGCAGATTAACCGCGCGATCGAGGCCAGCAAGTAAGGAGATTTTAGCGGTGCGCGGCGTATCCTTGAGGACATGATGCCCGCCACCCTGCCCGACACGATCGCCGCCGTTGCCACGCCGCCGGGCATCGGCGGCATCGGCATAGTGCGTGTTTCCGGACCCGCGGTACCGGCCATTGCCAGCGCGCTGCTTGGCACCATGCCGAGAGCCCGGTATGCGCTGCATGCCCAGTTTTACGATGCACAGCACCAGCCGATCGATGACGGCATCGCGCTGTACTTCCCTGCCCCACACTCCTTCACCGGCGACGATGTGCTCGAGCTTCAGGGACATGGGGGTCCGATTGTCATGGACCAGTTATTGCGACATGTCCTTGCGCTTGGTGCACGACCGGCCCGCGCCGGCGAATTCAGCGAACGTGCATTTCTCAACGGCAAACTGGATCTCGCCCAGGCCGAGGCCGTTGCCGATCTTATCGAAAGNNTGGTCGAGGATCTGATTCGCCTGCGTCTGCATATCGAATCGGCTCTCGATTTTCCTGAGGAAGAAATTGATTTTCTTGCAGACCGCACATTGGTGGAACAAAGCGATCGTCTGGAGCGCGCCTTGTTCGAGCTGCAGGCCGACAGCCGTCAGGGCCAATTGCTGCATGATGGCATGACCGTGGTGCTGGCCGGGCGCCCCAACGCCGGCAAGTCGAGTTTGCTCAATCTGCTGACGCAGCAGGAAAGCGCCATCGTGAGCGCCATTCCGGGAACCACGCGTGACCTGTTGCGGGAGCGTATTCAAATCGATGGTTTGCCGCTACACGTGATTGATACCGCCGGGTTGCGAACCGTAAGCGATGAGATCGAAAGCGAGGGGGTGCGCCGTGCCCGCGAAGCGATGGGGCGTGCCGATCGAATCCTGCTGGTGATCGATGACCAGCAAACCGAAGATGGTGTGTTGCGTGAATTGATTAAGGAAATATCTGTAACAACGAAACTGACGGTGGTGCGCAACAAAATTGATCTCAGTGGACGTGCCGCCGGTTTCACCGAGCGCGGTGATTCGGATTACCCCGAAATTGCACTGTCGGCCCTTGATGGTCGCGGCCTCGACAGCCTGTATGCCCACCTCAAGTCCAGCATGGGATATCTGGCGGCCGGGGAGGGTGCGTTTAGCGCGCGTCGACGCCACCTGGAGGCGATCGGGCGTGCACGCACCCATCTGGCCGTAGCCCGTGACGAACTTGGGCACCGCCGCGGGGAACTGGCTGCCGAGCAATTGCGTCTCGCGCAGCAGGCGCTCGGCGAAATCACCGGCGAGTTCACAAGCGATGATTTGCTGGGAAGAATTTTTTCCTCGTTTTGTATCGGTAAATAGGAAATAACGGGCTTTGGTCAGGTGGTGTGAAAGCGTGTAACTCGATGAGCAAAGTCCTCAGAAGGTACGACGGTATCCGGGCTTCCGTATCGCAACTGAACATACAGTTCAGTGATGGTCCGCACATCCTCTGACAAGTCAGGGCGTTCTCGAACGCAACGCTTGGCAAAATCCTGCGGGCCTTCATGGGGCGCGCGTGTCAGCCCGGCACGTGCCAGCTTGCGACAGAAGCGCAAGTAGGCGCGCTGTACCGGATCAAGACGTGGCCGGCGTGGCCGGGTGATCAGCAGGTAGCCGGCAAACATCAGAGCCACAACCAATGCCAGCAGTCCAACCAGGCGTGCGGCCGTGAAATCGCCAAGACCCAGAGCGGTGAGAAATTCACGTTGACGTTCAGGGTTGTAGCCCAGCACCCAACGCGACCAGGTGCTTTGGACCAGGTCGACGGCCAGCCGCGTGTCACGTCGCATGCGCTCGAGCCAGTCGAGCTCCAGTGCACCCGGCGCCAGTCGACCCAACGTTGCGCCGCGTGACACCAGACGGCGCAAGGCATCAGCACCGAACTCGATGCGTTCCGGGGCCACGGCCGCCGTTGGATCAGCGCGCACCCAACCTTCGCCCGGGATCCAGGCTTCCGCCCAGGCATGGGCATCCAGCTGCCGGACAATAAAATAGCGCCCGCCGGGATTAAATTCGCCGCCCTGATAGCCGGTCACCACCCGTGCGGGTATGCCGGCGGTGCGCAAGAGCACCACAAAAGCCGATGCAAAATGTTCACAATATCCGCGACGACTCTCGAACAGAAACTCATCGACCGGATCTTCTCCGAGAACCGGTGGGATCAGGGTGTAGCGAAATTCCTGGTCATGAAAATAGGCGAGGGCGGCCCGCAGGGTATCGCGGTCACCGCGGCCGCGACGTAACTGTGCTGCCAGCGTCTGCACGCGTGTGCTGGCGGGTGGCTGGATCAGCGATGCCGCGAGCTCTGCCGGGGTCGCGGCCGCAAGGGCATCGCCGGGCTGCGCCTGCATTTCCACCACCAGGCGCTCGCGCACAGGTTGCCGCCATTCGAGGGCAGAGCCAGTGTGTAACCGTGTTCCTGCTGGCCGGTACACAGCCCATTCAAGTGCCGGTAACCATGGTCGGTTAGAAGGCTCTAGGGTCAGTGTATATGGTAGTTGTGAGCGATTACTTACTTTCGGTTGTTGGGTAGGAAACTCGCGCCCGCGAGTCCAGGTTCGACCATCGAATTGACCAAGGACGATGGCGCGCCAGTAAAGATCGGATGGACGCGGCAGTCGATCCGGAAAGTAGGCGCGGAAGGCCACTTCGTCTGACAATGTCAGTTCACGTACATCGCCTGGACGCATCTCTTCCGACAGGCCGGACAGACCTGAATAGGCATCCTGCGGCATCCCCCACAGCGCCCCCTGGATGCGCGGGAACAACAGGTACATCACCAGCATCAATGGAACCGCCTGTACCAGAAGTCGCAGCGCCAGCCGCGTGGCACGCCGGCCGCTGATGCCCGGCAAGGCGAGGCGCACCAGTGTTGCGGTCGTGGCAGCCAGCACCGCCACCAGATACAGCACCAGCCACGGTTCCTGGGAATAGAGAAAGCTCACCAGAATCAGAAAATAAATCAGGAACACACACACCATGTAGTCGCGCAGTCGGCGCAACTCTAGTGATTTGAGCGCCAGGAGCCCGGCCAGTAATGCCGAACCGGCATCGCGGCCGAAGACGGTGCCAAAATGTCGGTACACCAGCACCAGCACCAAACCGGTCAACCCGATGCGAATCAATGCACCCGGCACCGGCCAACCGCGCCGCAGCATGAAAAAACGCCAGGCGAACAACATGGCCAATAACGGCAACAGCCACCATGGCCAACGCAGTAACTGCGGCAGTAATGACAATACCGCGCTGATCAGCAGACCGTATCCGGCCGCACGGTCCGGCAACTCAAGATGGCTTTCAGGTCGACGGCGCTTCATAGAGGGCGAGGGTTTGCAGGCAGGCAGCACGATGATTGTCGCCGAGGTCGGGATCCAGCGCTGAGTCCGGCAGGCGCAAACCATAACGGAGACCGGCAGCATCCGCATCCAGTACCGCGCGCGTCAGCAGGCGAAGGCGCATTTCGGGTGTGTGCGGTGCAAACTCCTCCCAGTCGATCCACACATCCATGCCGAGTGGTTGGCGGAAATCCTTGGTATACAGACCCTGGCCACGCGCCAGGGTTTTCCAGCTGATGCGCGCCGGTGAATCACCGTTTTGATAATTCCGCAGACCGGCGAACTCGTCGCCCTCGTGTAATGCGACACCGGCTGCTTCGGTGCCATCAGCAACGATCGGCAAGAGGTCACGGTCATCCGCCGGTTGGGGGTATACCAGACAACGGGCAGCAAGCCGGTGACGACGCGTCCAGGCACGGGTAATGCCCAGCGGGTAGTGTGTCGATATCATCAGGGCCGGACAATCCAGCCAGCCACGGCGCAGTGCCGGTGTCGCCAGGGGGATGCAGCGGTTATCACGCGGCGGGATATCGACCGCGGGTAACAGCTGGCCGTCGCACTCCACGCGCACCGCCGTGCGTTGCTGGCCCGGGTTGCGCAGGCACACCTGGAAGCACGCCTCTTCGCCAGCAAATACCGGATCGCCGCCGATCACGGTCAATTCCAGGCCGAGCAAATTGCGCTGGGTATGCAGGATCGACACCATCGCCATACCAGCGAGCAGAAACGTGAGCAGATAGGCGAGGGCGTTCGCGTAATTGACTGCCGCCAGCAGCAGGGCCACGAGCAGCAGAGCGAACAGCAACCCGTGACGTGTCGGCAGGATATATATAGACCGCGAACCGAGCGCGACGGCGCCAGGAGTCATCAGGGAATGGGCACGGACTGCATCAGTTCATCGATCAGCGGTGCGGCATTCGCGCGCCCTTCGGACAGCGGCAGGCGATGGGCGATCACGTGTGGCGCCACGGCCTGCACATCTTCCGGCAGCACGAGCTCGCGACCTTCGATCAAAGCCCACGCGCGCGATGCCGATAGCAGCGCCAGACCCGCGCGCGGACTGAGGCCGTGCAGAAAACGCGTCGAGCGGCGCGTCGCGGTAATCAGGTCCTGAACGTAATCGAGCAGCGCCTCGGCAACGCGCACCTGTGCCACCTGCCGTTGCAACGCCTCGAGCCGCGGCCCGTCCAGTACCGCCGGCAGACGGGCAAGCAGTTCACGGCGATCGCGACCCTTCAGCAGTTCACGCTCGGCGTTCCGGTCCGGATAGCCCATGTCGATGCGCATCAGGAAACGATCCAGCTGTGACTCGGGCAACGGGAAGGTGCCGATCTGGTGGCGTGGATTTTGGGTGGCAATTACAAAGAAGGGTTCAGGCAACGGGTGGGTAATGCCATCGCTCGTCACTTGATGCTCTTCCATGGCCTCCAGCAGCGCGCCCTGAGTCTTGGGCGTGGCACGATTCAATTCATCAGCCAGCAGCAGCTGGGTAAAAAGCGGCCCGGGGTGGAAGCGGAAATCACGGGTATCCGGCTGATAGATCGAAANNTTGCCCATACCGGGCAGGTCTTCGATCAGCAGGTGGCCGCGCGCCAGCAGGCAGGCCAGCGCCATGCGCACCTGCCGGGACTTGCCAAGTATCAAACCATCGACCTGGTCCAGCACCGCCGGCAGCAGCGAACGTAAATCGTCACGATGGGACAGCGGGTGGGGCGTTGAAGGCACGGAGTAAAATCCTGTATGGGTGGTCGAAAGTCAGGGATCTGCGCTCCACATCCCTGCGGCGGATACATATTAGGATAGCCCAGACCCTTTAGCCTGCTATCATGGTGGATCTTGGCAAGGCATTTTTCTGCAGGTTTTCAGCAATGTGGCATCCCGAGCCCTATGAAGTCATCGTGATCGGCGGCGGCCATGCCGGTACCGAGGCGGCCGCGGCCTGCGCGCGTCTCGGGGTCAAAACCCTGTTGCTGACCCACAATGCCGAGACCATTGGCCAAATGTCGTGCAACCCGGCCATCGGCGGCATCGGCAAGGGCCACCTGGTCAAGGAGATCGATGCACTCGGCGGCATCATGGCGCACGCCGCCGACCGTGCCGGCATCCAGTTCCGCATTCTCAATTCCCGCAAGGGCCCGGCTGTACGCGCCACTCGCGCCCAGGCCGATCGTGTGCTGTACAAGCAGGCGGTGCGGACTCTGCTTGGCGCGTTGCCACAGCTTACGATTTTTCAGCAGGCCGTGGACGACCTGCTGGTCGAGGGCGGCCGCGTCACCGGCGTGGCGACCAACATGGGTCTTAAATTCCGCACGCAAGCGGTGGTGCTCACCACCGGCACCTTCCTCGGCGGCCGTATCCACATTGGCCTCAGCAATTACCAGGGCGGCCGCGCCGGCGATCCGCCGGCCAATGCGCTGGCGCAGCGACTGCGCGAACTGATGCCCAATGTCGGCCGCCTCAAGACCGGCACCCCGCCGCGACTCGACAAACGCTCGATCGATTTCAGTGTGCTGGAAGAGCAACCGGGCGACACGCCAACCCCGGTGTTTTCGTTCCTCGGATCGCGCGCCGAGCACCCGCGCCAGGTGCCATGCCATATCACCTATACCAACGCACAAACTCACGAACTCATTCGCAGCGGGCTCGACCGCTCGCCGATGTACACCGGCGTGATCGAGGGCGTCGGTCCACGCTACTGCCCGTCGATCGAAGACAAGATCGTGCGCTTCGCTGACAAGGATCGCCATCAGGTGTTCGTCGAGCCGGAAGGGCTCGATTCGGACGAGATCTATCCGAACGGCATCTCCACCAGCCTGCCATACGATGTGCAGCTCGCTGCGGTGCGCTCAATCCGTGGTTTTGAAAACGCGCACATCACCCGCCCGGGCTATGCCATCGAATACGATTATTTCGATCCGCGCGATCTCAAACCGTCGCTCGAGACGCGAACGCTCGCCAACCTGTTCTTCGCCGGCCAGATCAA
>DKBE01000024.1 GCA_002451085.1 Proteobacteria bacterium UBA6908
CCGATCCTGGCCGAGCATCTCGTCGAGCATTTGCCATTCGAGACTGAAGCACGGTTAATCATCGAGAGCGTGCGGCTCGTGCTGCAACCGGGCCTGGTCAGCGATGCCGTACGTCTTAAATTATGGGAAAAGGGCGCTGCCCAGGGAAGTTACCGCATCGGTTTTCTGCAGGCCGAACCGGACTCACTCCCGCCTCACCAACCGGCACGCACCGATCTGGCAGCGCTGTCCGGAGCGCTTGTCGAGCTGGCCGCACGCGGCAATCGAATCGCCGCACTGCTGGCACGCGCACTGTCGGCACCGGGTCAGAATTTCCTGGCCACGTCCCAGCAGGCGTTGCAGAAACTTTCAGATCAGGATGCCGTGGTCGCGCTACTGAACACACTGAGCCAGTATTTCCGGGACGCCCGGCTGCACGCCGAACCGTGTCAGGATATCACCGCCATCCAGACCGAGGCTGAAGGTGCTGTCCTGCAACAGCCCGAGGCCCGGTCCATTCTGGAGACCTTTCCGACCCTGACGCCGGAGATCAAGGCGATATACATGCTCGCGAGTATGGATGAAGCGATTGTCACGCCAGTCTTCGCGCGCAGTTCAGCCAGTGGTTCGCTCATGCGTCGCAAGATTGAGCCGATCATGGCACCGGTTTTGGAACAGATTGGATTGCTGCGTCAGGTCCAACATGGATAACGCCGGCTCGCTCGGCATTGCGCGCGTTGCGCTCACCGTGCAAGTCACGGTGGCCAGGGAACGGCTGGATCCATTACTGCGTGAGACGGACAAGTTGCTGAGCGATGTCATCGCAGAGCGCGTCGACACCTGGGTTCGCGAACAGAAGCTCGGTTACTACCCGGCACTCGAATTTCTGGTGGATCAGGGCGTAGTACAGAACGATGAATTCGAATCCTTGCGCACGCTGGCGGCGACCATCCGCAAACGCGCCAAGCGGGATGTGCAGACGCAACTGTGGCCGATCTTTTCGAGTGTGCACATAGAGCGGGCCCAGTCGCTGGCGTTCATGCTGCCACGCATCACTCCGGGCCGGCCGGATGCGAAGGCCGAATTAAGTCGTCATTATTTCCCGAATGCCGTTCGGCTTGAGCTTCTCCTGTCATCACTCGACAAGTTGCACCGGCTCGAGGATGTTTCCGGTCACAGCGAACAGAAAGTCATGCGCAATCTGCTGGACCATTTTGAATCGGTGGCGGTGTCGGCCACGCGTAAAATAGAAAGCTGAGTGTCGGCCCCTGAACGCGGTCCAAGGTGGTGCTATTTGGCGAATATTCGCGCAGGGTCCGCGAATGCCTTGAATTCCAGGGCATTGCCGGATGGATCGAGCAGGAACAGGGTGGCCTGCTCGCCAACCTCACCTTTGAAGCGAATGTAGGGCTCGATCACGAACCGAATTCCAGCCCGCTGCAATCGATCCGCCAATTGCCGCCATTCGGACATATTCAGGATTACACCAAAGTGCGGCACCGGCACATCATGGCTGTCGACGACATTATGGTGTGGCCGGCGGGTAACGGTGGGATCCAGGTGCGCCACAATCTGGTGACCGTACAGATCAAAATCCACCCACTGGTCGCTCGACCGACCTTCTCGACAACCCAGCAACTCGCCATAGAAACGGCGCGCGGCCTCGAGGTCATGAACCGGGAAGGCCAGGTGAAACGGTGGCAGGTGCCCGGTCATTTCTTATCGAGATTGAGTGAAGCCGAATTGATGCAGTAGCGTAAACCAGTGGGTTTGGGGCCGTCGGGGAAGACGTGGCCGAGGTGGGCGCCGCACTGGTTGCAGTGAACCTCGACACGGCGCATGAAGTGGCTCGTGTCTTCCGTTTCACCGACGTTCTCCGGTTTGAGCGGCTGAAAAAAACTTGGCCAGCCACTTCCGGAATCAAATTTCGTGTCGGAACTGAACAGTTCGGCGCCACAGCAAATACAGCGGTAGACACCGTCATCCTTGTTGTCCCAGTAAACGCCGGTGAACGCGCGCTCAGTTCCTTTTTCGCGGGTCACGCGGTACTGCTCGTCCGTCAATTGCTGACGCCATTCCTGATCGGTTTTGTCGCGTGGTGGCTTCATGAGCTCTCCTGTCGACCGTATTGGTCACGGCAATATTTTTTACCAGAAGCACAATGACGATTTTGGCACGAGTCAACCGCCAGGAGAACGACATGTCGCCATATCGGTGCTCGCAGGATGGACGGGGATACGCATCCCGCACTGTCTCGGTGCGGCATATTTTAAAGGCTCCCGGGATTGGAAAGTGGCTGCCTGGGGTCCGGCTTGCAGCCGTGCGTGTTAACATCGACTTATGGAAACGATTCGCCACATTTTCCAGCATCTTACCCGTACCGGGGCACGGACGCGCCGCTATATGCTCTCGTTGCACGGCTGGAGGACGCGCCTGATATTCTGGCTGGGCGCGATTGCCGTAGGCGCTACAGCGGCCATGTTTGCGCGTTTGGCGGAATACGCGATGCTAGGTTTTGAGTGGATGCTCGGACATTCCGGATGGCTGGCGCTGGTCATTACTCCTGCAGGTCTGGTGCTGGCCGTATGGCTGACGCGTCGTTTTTTCACTGGTGCCGAGGGCAGCGGGATCCCGCAGACGATCGCCGTTGTGGGCGGCCAGCAACGCCAAAAACGCTGGCGGCTGTTGTCGCTGCGAATTGCGCTGGGCAAGATCATACTGACTGCTCTGGGCCTCGCCTCTGGCGCTTCGATCGGCCGGGAAGGGCCGAGCGTGCAGGTAGGTGCCGCCATTCTCTATCGCGCCGGTCGTCTGGCCCGATTCCCGCGCCATGAGATTGAACGCGGCCTGATCCTGGCCGGCGGCGCTGCCGGGATTGCCGCGGCATTCAACACGCCGTTGGCGGGAATCATCTTTGCCATCGAAGAAATGAGCCGGTCATTTGAAGAGCGTACGACCGGGACCATGCTGATCGCTGTGATCATCGCTGGTATGACCGCACTGGCGATCAATGGCAACTATACCTATTTTGGTACGGCGCATGTCGACATCACCGTGCACGACTGGATGATTGTTCCGCTCTGCGGCATTGTCGGTGGTTTGCTGGGCGGGGTATTCAGCAGTGCGCTCGTTGCCGGGAGCCGGAAGATCGCACCGGTGCTGACGGCCCATCCTTATCGTGTTGCGCTCGGCTGTGGCCTGGCCGTGGCGCTGCTGGGTCTCATGTCGGGCGGCATGGTCTATGGCACTGGGTATCGAGAGGCCTCCGCCATTCTGCAAGGCAGCGCCGAAAGCAGTCTGCTGTTTCCGTTCTTCAAGATGCTGGCCACGTTATCGTCGTATCTGAGCGGGATACCCGGCGGCATCTTTGCGCCGTCGCTTTCCGTCGGGGCGGGTCTGGGTGCCGACCTGGCACCGTGGTTCCCGACCGTTCCGGTGGCGGCCATGGCGATTCTGGGTATGGTGAGTTACTTTGCCGGCGTGGTGCAGACGCCCATTACGGCATTCGTCATCGTCATGGAGATTACCGGCAGCCACAGCATGGCCTTGCCACTGATGGCGGCGGCATTTATTGCCTACGGTGCATCACGGCTGGTCTGTCGGGAGCCAATCTATCGCGCGCTGGCACGACGGTTCATGGAACCGGATCCATCAATCCCGATGAAGCCCGAGAAGGCGCGGCCGGCCGCCACGACTCCCCCGGATGAAACGACACCGCCGAAATCCGGTCCGGCTGTCTGATCCACATGACGTCGGCGGTAACCCGTATTTTTCATTACGAGTGCCGGCTGACAGACAGCGACTAGACGTCGCCCCACATCCGCACGAGATTCACGTAGGTCTTGTTAACCAGTTTCGCATCGTCCGAGTCGGGTGACGCGGCGAGCAGGCGTTCGCGCACTGTGTTGAGCTCGTGGAGCAGTTCGCGCCGAACCGGGTCACGCACCAGACTCTGCAGCCAGGTGACCGCCACCAGACGTTCACCACGGGTGACCTCGGCCACCCGGTGCAGACTCGATGATGGGTACATGACGGCGTCCCCGGCCGGGAGTTTCACCAGCTGCTCGCCAAACGTGGTGTTCACCACCAGTTCGCCGCCATCGTATTCCGAGGGCGCGTTGAGGAATACGGTTATCGAAATGTCGGAACGGTACAGCTGACCATCGCTACCCATGATCGGGTCGTCAACGTGATCACCGTAATGCATGCCCGGCCGGTAGCGTGCGTAATACGGTGCGGCCACACGCAAGGCCATCGCGCCACTGCGGTAGATCGGGTGCTGCACCAGCTTGCCCATGACCAGATTATTGAGTGTTTCAAGTTCGTGCACGGCGCGCCGGTCGACTTCCTGGTTGGCCTTGACGCGCTGGGCCGCCTGACCGGCCGACAACTTGCCATCCACAAACGGTGCCGTCGCCAGCTTTTCGCGAATCACTTCGAGTTCATGTCGATCCAGGACTGTCGGAATGCGCAGCAGCACAGTGGTTCTCGTTTAGTGTGACGTGGGGTCTTGTCGAAGCATTATACCGGGCACGGTCAGCGGAAGAAGAGCGTAACGCCACCGGCCAGAATGACCCAGGCCACGACCTGGCGGAAACGTCGTTCGTTGACGCGGAAGTGCAGGTGGTTGCTGAACCACAGGGCCACTGCAATGAACGGACCGGAAACCAGCATCATTTGTGCGATGTCCGGTGTGAAGGTGTCGTTCAATACGTAGCCGGCAACGCGTAACAGATTGAGCGCCAAAAAGAAGGCGAGCGCGTAATTGCGAACCGTGGTTTTGTCCGGAAACGTGGCCAGCATCCGGGTCATGGCCACCGGGCCGCTGATACCAAACAGCGCCTGCGATAAGCCGGCCAAAGTATCCAGCACTCTTGCCCAGGGCGTCGTGAGACGGAACCGGCCCGGTGCCAGGACCAGCCATAGCCCGGACAGGGTGATGACCGCAGCCAGCAGCAACTGAAATAACCCGGCCGGGGCGCGATAGAAAAAATAGAGCCCGGCGACACCACCCAGTGCGGCGAAGCCAATCATGCCGGCCAGCACCGTCCACTGTACCGTGCGTGGTGAACGTGCAAGCCCGATGACCCCGACCAGTAGTTGCGGCAAGGTCGAGTAGATCACCAGCGTCTTGGCCTCGTACAACCAGGTGAGGATTGTGAGCAGCAGGATGGTGCCAGCCAGCCCGAAAACGATCTCGAACGAGTAGGTCAGGATGCAGACCAGCGTCAGGAGCATCAGGGCCATGGGCAAGACGCTCGCAAGTCAGGCAACACGATGATCGGGTCAGGCAAAACAGACCCAGGTGGTGGCAATGTACTTTACGCCGGACGTCACGGCGACGGCCCGGTGCGGATGTGTCCAGAACGGTGGAAACAACACGAGCTTGCCTTCCTCCGGTTTTACCAGGATGTCCTGCAGCGGGAATTCGGTTTCGCCGCCCGGTCCCGGCGTCGAATTGAGATACCAGATGGCGACCAGCTGACGCGTCATGAATTCGCCGGGTCCCGCATCCACATGCCAGTGGTAGTACTCGCCTTCACGGTAGCGCTGCAGGTTATAGCCGAGGTCCTTGAAACGGTTGGCGGCAAAAAATGGAAACTGCTCGGCCATGGCGCTGAACTGCCTGGCCAGTGACTGCACGAGGATCGCATCAATGTCTTTCCAGTCGTCTCGCCCGCTGATGCGCAGGTCGGTCGTCTTCTTGATGGAAGCTGCTTCGCGTCCTTCCTGACCGATCCGTCCCGGGTACTGCTGGTCTGTGTTGGTCTCGAAGCGCCGGATCATCTCGCGGCACACATCCCCGGGCAGGGCGTGAGGAATTTCGTAAATGAAGCTGTGGGGTTTGATTTCGCGCATCGAAGATGAAGCCATCACCTACTCATCTCACCATGCCCACGCCAGTCGGTCAAACGCAGCTTCAGAGCTTGCCCTGCAGTATGGCCTGCATCATTTGGGTGTGTGCCTGATCACGCTGCTGTTGTGCCGTCTCCTGCGTGTCGGTGAATGGTGATTCAACCCAACGCCCGGCGGCCGGATCGTAGACCGCAAACCGCCAGGAGCGTCCAACCTTGTACACCGGGCTGACGTCTTTGTCGGCACGAGCGCGCGCTTCCGTTTCAGAGAGCGGGCGGGAAGTCGTTTGGCGCTGGCCGGCGCGGCGTGCGCCTTCCTCGAAGATCATTTCGGTATTCTGCATTTCGCCGGAGGTATCGATGTTGATGCTTTTGATACCCGGCAGGCGCTTGAGGATATAGGCTGCCATCAACTGCACCAGCAACGGATTATCGCTGGAATGCGATGTCAGCAGCTTGTTTGCGGCAATCTGGCAGCGCTGGATGCTGTCCGGGTGTTCGATAAACTCCGGACCCATTTGCCAGCCGTGGTCCATGTCCTGGTCCATCTTGGCAAAGAAGCTCTCAGCCTCTGTCAGCATCTCCGGCGGCGCCTCGATACGATAGTTCTTGTCGTCAATAATGACATCCAGCTTCATGATGGCCCCTTGCCGCGGATCAGCGAAAACGGAGAGAGATTCAGTGCGTGGCCAGGATCTGGCAGGTCGGAGGATGATCGAGCAAGTGCTCAATCATCGGGCCGGATTCGACTCCATGCTGGCGATAGAGATCGAGAACAGTCTGTGCCGTCTCAAGCCACCGGTCGCGTCCGCTCTGGACCAGGCGCGTCAGGGCGTGCCGGTCACCCGTGACCCAGCGCCGGTACGCATCCATCGCCTCCGGATACAGATGGCGGCGCATGCCGCCGAAATTGGCAAAGTAGAAGTGCACGGCACTGGGCTGGTCGCGCTCCAGCAGGCCGGGCAGGGTGGAGAGACAGTCAGCCAGAATGTCGCGCACTGCGCGTAGCTGGATCTCGGTTTTACTGCGCGCCAGGCTGGCGAGCATCTCCGGCCAGGCCGTACCAAGTAGCCGTTCGGCCTGGGCTTCGCCGACTTCGTGCAGGATGGCCGATTCGGTTTCCACGGCGGTCATGTGATCGAGCGCCGCCTCGACATCGTTTTCAAATCCGTAGCCAGCTACGGCGGCCGTCATCGCCTCGTTCTGCCGGTTCCAGCGCCATTCCTCGAATCGCTCCCACAGGAACCGGCGCAACGATTCCTGACGCAGGTAAATGACACCATTCAGCATCATCGCCGGCGGAGCCACCAGGTCGCGCGCATATTCGCAACTGGAGACCAGCACTGCCACACCGTCACGCTGTTCTTGGCGAACGAGAGCGCCAAGAAAGAAGTGCGGTTTGTTGAAGCGACCGTACCCGGCACTGTACACATAGCCGAGGGGCAGCACCTCGCGGTTGATGGCGGCGGCATCAAATGGATCAATGCTGACGTCACCCAGTGTGATGGGCTCGAAGGGGCTGGTGTCCAGCTCCTCCCACATTTGCTCGCGCTCCTGCATCCAGCGTCCGACTTCCTCGCGGGCCAGGGGCCCGTGCAGCGGGATCTGGTGTTCCCAGCGGAAAAATTCGCGCATCTTCAGCAGGAAGACGCACAGGGTGTAGTCTCCGGCATACTGCGCATCCGAAATGTGGCAGTTTCTCTGAACGGCGGCGGTCAGGTACCCAAGATTCAACATGCCTATGCAGCCAGACGGTAACTTATGATCAATAATATAGGGATTCAGAACCCGGTTAAAAATGCCGGTCTTCGTGGGGGTACTGCATGACGATGGTCAATCGCGCAACCTTGATGCTGATTTCATTGCTGATGGTCACCGGCCTGAGTCCGGCGCTGGCCGATCCGCCGGAGGGTTATCCGTTTGTGAGTTTCGATGCCGGCTTCGCCCGGGCGCGCACCGAGAACCGGCCGGTGTTCCTGTATTTTGGCCGGTATGGTTGCGCCTGGTGCGATAAAACCAACCGCGAGGCGTTTTCTGATCCCAAACTGCGCGAAATTTATACCAATCACTATGTGCTGGTGTACGTCGATGCCGAAAGCGGCAAACGACTGACTTTGCCCAGTGGTGAACGCATTACCGAACTGGAGCTGGGTTCCCGGATGAAGGTGCTGGCCACGCCGGTGTTTGCCTACCTGCATCCCAATGGCAAGGAAATCTTCCGCATCCCGGGTATCCAGTCGACTGCCGATTTTATGCTCTACGACCGTTTCATCACCGAAGGACATTACCGCAAAGAGTCGATTCGTGATTTTCTCGCTCATGAAACGCGCTAGCCTGGTTCTGATTCTAGCCGCGCAGATAGCCCCGGCGTGGGCGTCGCCGTGGACATTCGATCCGCCACAAACCGTGACGGAACCGCAGGCTGGGGTATTCCATCATCTTGACCCGGCCGGCCGTCGCGGGATCGCCGTTTCGGCTGGCGTTGTCGCCATCGTCTGGGAAGATAACCGCAGCGGCATTCCCGGCGCTTACGTGGCGTTTCGCGAACCGTCAGCATCGGGCTTCAGGGTGCAGAAGCTGAGCTCTGGTGGCGAAGCCTATGAAGTGGTCGTGGCGGCGCTGCCCAACGGACGATTCATCTTTGGCTGGGAAGAAAATGGATCAGTTCAGGTTCGCACCGGAACGGCTGAGCGCCTCGATTCGACGTTTGTGCTGAGCCGCGGTGAAGCGAACCAGATCACCCTGGATGCCGATGCCCAGGTGGTCCATGCCGCCTGGTCGGAACGCACGGACCGACACGCCATCATTCGCTATGCCCGCTTCAAGCCGAATGACCTCGGCAAGCCGATCGCGACGGTGGCTGTCTCGCCGCCACCAACGGAAGATCAACTCTATCCCTCACTGGCCGTCCTGCCTGATCGTACCTGGGTAGCGTGGGAAGACCGCAGCCAGGGCCACACCCGCATTCTGGCGGCCGTCAGCAAGGATGGACGCAGCTTTGCCCCGGCACAGCGGATCAACCGGATGCGGTCCAGCGGTCGTCGTCAGGTTGACTACGGCCGTGGTCCCGGCGCCACCCGCGTGGCGCTGACGGCGATCAACGGCCAACGAGCGGCCGCGGTATGGCTGGACAAGCGTGATTTTCAGGGTGGTTACGACGTATTCACAGCGCTCACGGATGACGCCGGGACCGAGTTCGGTGCTGTGGAGCCTGTGCAAGATGAATTCGGTGCCAACATCGGGCAATGGCACGCCGGGATCGCCAGCCATAAGAACGGCACGCTGGTTTGTGCCTGGGACGATGATCGCGATGGGAGCCCCGACATCCAGCTGAGCTGGCGATCAGCGTCCGGATGGAGCCCCAATCTGACGGTTCCCGGCGCCAATGGCCCGGGGCAGGAATCGAGCCCGGTGCTCGCGCTTGACCCTGAAGGGGAACTGCACATGGCCTGGGTCGAGCGCGAACGCAGTGACGGCCCGACCCGAGTGCGTTATCTTCGGGGGCGACGGGTGATGCCCTGACCCCGGAAATTGAGCCAGTCCATAAGCAGATGTTGAAATGGGCCTGACTTTGGGTAAGATATGCCCCGAATTTTTGGGGTCGGTTCCCGGCAGATACAGACAGAGGAGCAGTTTATGAGCAACGTATATTACGAAACCATCGAAAAGATGGAAAAAGGCGGCGTTGACAAGGAATACATCAACGGTTGGGCGGGTGGTTTCCTTCACAACCCGAAGCGCGAGGAACAGCGCATTACCGAGGCCTACGAAGCCGGTTACAATGATGGTTCGGCCAAGAAGACCGACGGTTTCAAGAGCTGGGTCAAGAAGTAAGACTGTACAGGTTCTAGTAAAAAAGGCGCCCCTGAACGAGGGGCGCCTTTTTTTAATTCAGGTTTTGCCCTCGGCACGGGCATACCACTTTTTCGCCTCGGTCTCGTTTTTCGCGACACCCTGACCCTGTTCGTACATCATGGCCAGGGTCATCGCCGAGCCGACCATGCCCTGATCCGCGGCGCGCTCGAACCACTTGGCTGCTTCCGCTTCGTTTTTTTCTGTGCATTCACCATACAGGTACATAAAGCCCAACCCGTGCTGGGCGAGGGCGTAGCCCTGCTCCGCGGCCGCATGCATCCACTTATAGGCCATGAGATCGTTTCGGGCCATGCCAAGACCGTTCTGGCACATGATGGCCATGCGATGCTGGGCTTGGGCATCACCGGCTTCGGCGATGGGCTTGAGCAGCCGCCACGCGTGCGCGAATTCCTTGGCTTCAAAGGCCGCCATACCGCTGGCCAGATCCTGGGTGTTGTTACTGATGCCGCTCATGGATGCTCCGTGACTGGAAAGACCGATTCGGTTGATTCTGCCAGAGACATCGGGGGGCGGCCACCAAAGCCACAGGCACTGAGCGTCTATTCCGGTGCGGCAACTGCACGTCGCCGGCACAATCGTCTATTATTCGGCGCTTGCCGTTACCCTGAACAGGAGTCGTGCATGGCGATTCGCATGCGCACCAAGTGGCACACCCGCGGTCCGAAAAGCATCGAGGACCGCGCCGGCGTGGTTGGCTTCAATATCTGGAAGATTTCCAACGAAGCCTGGAAGCACATGGAGAAAGAAGGCTTCCGCGTCGGTGATGACCGTCAGGTGGTCGCGCTGATCATCGAATTGCTGGCGTTCCTGATGCAGATCTCCGACCGTCTGGTCTATGGCCAACTGTCCGAAGAGGAGCGCGCGCGCTTCATGAATGCCCTTGGCCAGCATCTGGCCAAGACTGTGTATTCCAACATGCTCGACATGTTCGGGCCCGGCGACTACACCGGCCCGTTCATTGCCACGCTCAATGAACGGCTCGCCGACTACAGCGAATTCGAATTCGCCGGCCACCAGCCCAGTTACGCCATGCTGCGCTATCTCGGCGACAAGATGGCCGCGGCCATGACCGGAACCGACAGTAAATGGGTTGTCGAACAGGTGATCGATATCGAGGCCCCGGAAGCCGTAGGGCGGATCAAGAAGCTCGTGCACGAGGTGCTGGGCATCCAGATGAGTTGAGCTGACTGCAGTGCTTTTCAGTTATAATTCGCGCGAAATGCATCTGTGAACCTCCATGGCCGTAGAAGAACTGAATCCACTCTCCACCCAGCTCAAGACCTTGCGCGATCGCGCCCAGGTCTTGAGGGGGTATCTTTGACTTTGTCACCAAGGAAGAACGGCTGACCGAGGTCAACCGCGAACTCGAGCAGCCGAACGTCTGGGACAACCCGGCCCGCGCCCAGGAACTGGGACGTGAACGCGCCAAGCTGGAGCTGGTTGTTGAAACCTTTCGTCGCATCGATGCTCGCCTGAACGACACCGAGGAACTGATTGAGCTGGCACGCCTGGAAGACGACGCCAGCATGGTCGCCGGCATTGCCGACGACCTGGCGCTCGTTGAAAAAGAAGTGGCCGACCTCGAATTCCGCCGCATGTTCTCCGGCGAAATGGACGCCAACAATGCCTTTGTGGAAATCCAGGCCGGGGCCGGCGGCACGGAGGCCCAGGACTGGGCCTCGATGCTGACCCGCATGTATCTCAAGTGGGCTGAACGCCGCGGCTTTGGCACCGAGCTCATCGAGCAGTCGGATGGCGAAGTGGCGGGCATCAAGAGCGCCACCCTGCGCATCGAAGGTGCCTATGCCTTTGGTTGGCTGCGCACCGAGACGGGTGTGCACCGGCTGGTGCGCAAGAGTCCATTCGACTCCGGCAACCGCCGCCACACGTCGTTTGCCTCGGTGTTTGTCTCACCGGAAGTGGACGAGGATTTCGACATCGAGATCAACCCGGCCGACCTGAAAGTGGATACCTATCGCGCCAGCGGCGCCGGCGGCCANNGGCCAGCACGTCAACCGCACTGAATCGGCGATCCGCATCACGCACGTGCCGAGCGGCATCATTGTCGCCTGCCAGAGTGACCGATCGCAGCACAAGAATCGTGCGACCGCGATGAAGATGCTCAAGGCCAAGCTCTACGAAACCGAAATGCTGAAACGCAACGCCGAGAAACAAAAACTCGAAGACAGCAAGGCCGACATCGGCTGGGGAAGCCAGATCCGTTCCTATGTGCTGGACCAGTCGCGCATCAAGGATTTGCGCACCAACATCGAGGTCGGCAACACTCAGGCGGTCCTGGACGGCGATCTCGACCGGTTCATCGAGGCCAGCCTCAAGAGCGGCCTCTAATTTCACCCAGGCGAATCCACAGCCATGAACGACAACCACAAGCCCGAGACACCCATCGACGAAAATGCCCTGATCGCGCTGCGGCGCGAAAAGTTAGCAACGCTGCGTGAGCGTGGCCTGCCGTTCCCGAATGATTTTCGACGCAACGTTGTCGCCGGCGAGTTGCATGCCGAATACGGCGACAAGGACAACGCCACGCTCGAGGCCAGCCCAGTGCGGGTGATGGTGGCCGGACGCATGATGGCCATGCGCGTCATGGGTAAGGCCAGTTTCTGTCATCTGCAGGACCTGTCCGGCCGTATCCAGCTCTATGTTCAGCGCGACAGCATAGGCGAAGCCCTCTATGCCGAATTCAAGCAGTGGGACCTGGGCGACATCCTGGGTGCCGAAGGTTCGCTGTTCAAAACCAAAACCGGCGAACTGTCGGTAAAGGTCGATAGCATCCGATTGCTCACCAAGTCGCTGCGCCCGCTGCCGGACAAGTGGCATGGACTCTCTGATACCGAAACCCGCTACCGTCAGCGCTATGTCGACCTGATTATGAACGAAGTGGCACGGAACACTTTCCGAATCCGCTCCGAGGTGGTGACGTACATTCGCCAATTCCTGACCGCCAAAGGCTTCCTGGAAGTGGAAACCCCGATGATGCAGGCCATTCCGGGCGGGGCCACGGCGCGGCCGTTTGTAACGCATCATCACACGCTCGACATGCAGCTGTTTCTGCGCATCGCCCCCGAGCTCTACCT
>DKBE01000108.1 GCA_002451085.1 Proteobacteria bacterium UBA6908
GCGGCGCCTTCGAAGCCGGCGCCAAAGACAGCAGCCATCGCCTCAACCTATTCCGGTAAGGTCGATGTTGAGTGTGAAATGCTGGTACTGGGTTCCGGTCCCGGCGGTTATTCGGCCGCGTTTCGTGCCGCCGATCTCGGCATGAAGACTGTGCTGGTCGAACGTTATGCCACGCTCGGCGGCGTGTGCCTCAACGTGGGCTGCATTCCGTCCAAGGCGCTGTTGCATGTGGCGGCCGTGACCGAGGAGGCGCAACAACTTTCCGAACATGGCGTCAGCTTCGGCAAGCCGGTGTTTGATCTCGACAAGCTGCGCGGCTGGAAAGACAAGGTCGTCACCAAGCTGGTGGGCGGCATTGGCGCCATGGCCAAGGGCCGCAAGGTCGAAGTGGTGCGCGGAGTTGGTACATTTCTGGATGCCTGGCATCTGGAAGTGGGGCTGACCGCTGGCGCGGGTCAGGAACTGACCGGCGAAAAGAAGGTGGTGCGCTTTGCCAAGGCGATCATCGCGGCCGGCTCGCAGGCCGTGAAGCTGCCATTCATTCCGGATGACCCGCGCATCGTCGATTCCACCGGCGCGCTGGAACTCAAGGGCGCGCCGAACAAGATGCTGGTGATCGGCGGCGGCATTATCGGATTGGAAATGGCCACGGTGTATTCGGCGCTCGGAACCCGCCTCGACGTGGTCGAGATGCAGGATGGCCTCATGCCCGGCGCTGACCGCGACCTGGTGCGGATATGGGAAAAGCTGAACACCAAGCGCTTTGATCGGGTGATGCTCAACACCAAGACCGTCAAGGTCGAGGCGCTTAAAGAGGGCATCCGGGTTTCTTTTGAAGGCGAGCAGGCACCGTCGGAGCCGCAGCTCTATGATTTTGTGCTGGTCGCCACCGGCCGCGCGCCAAACGGCAAGCGTATCGGAGCTGAACTGGCTGGTGTGGACGTGACCGACCGTGGTTTTATCGACGTGGACAAGCAGATGCGCACCAATGTGCCGCATATCTATGCAATTGGTGATCTCGTTGGCCAGCCGATGTTGGCCCACAAGGCCGTGCACGAGGGACATGTCGCCGCCGAAGCGGCCGCCGGCCACAAGTCATTTTTTGATGCGACGGTCATCCCGTCCGTGGCCTACACCGACCCGGAAATTGCCTGGGTGGGCGTGACCGAGGACGAGGCCAAGAAACAGGGGCGCGCGGTCGGCAAGGCCAAGTTCCCGTGGACCGCTTCGGGTCGGGCCATCGCCAACGGCCGTGATGAAGGGTTCACCAAGATCATCGTCGACGAAGAAACCCACCGTGTGATCGGTGGCGCCATCGTCGGCACCCACGCCGGTGACCTGATCAGTGAGCTGGCGCTGGCCATCGAGATGGGTGCCGATCCGGAAGACATCGGCAAGACCATTCACCCGCACCCGACCCTCGGTGAATCCATCGGCATGGTCGCGGAAGTATTCGAGGGCGTGTGTACCGACCTCATGCCGGCCCGCAAGAAATAAGCGACAGACCGACGCCCGACGCGCCGGAACAAGCGATTTTGGAATAGAATTTCCTCGCACCCTGACGGCGAAACCTCACATAGGCCTGTGTCATGAAAAAGATCAAGAAAGTTGTTCTCGCGTATTCCGGTGGACTCGATACCTCGGTCATCCTCAAGTGGCTGGAAGAGAAATATGACTGCGAGGTGGTGACCTTTACCGCCGACATCGGTCAGGGTGAGGAACTGGCGCCGGCGCGCGCCAAGGCGAAGAAAATGGGTGTGAAGCAGATCTTCATCGAGGACCTGAAAGAAGAATTTGTACGCGACTTCGTGTTCCCGATGTTCCGGGCGAATACCCTGTACGAGGGTGAGTACCTGCTCGGCACCTCCATCGCGCGTCCGTTGATCGGCAAGCGCCTGGTCGAAATTGCCAACCAGACTGGAGCCGATGCCATCGCTCACGGGGCCACCGGCAAGGGGAACGACCAGGTACGCTTTGAACTCACCGCCTATGCCCTCAAACCCGGTATCCAGGTGATCGCGCCGTGGCGCGAGTGGGACCTGACCTCGCGCGAGAAGCTGCTCAAGTACGCCGAGTTTCATGCCATCCCGGTGGAGTTCAAGAAGGGCAAGAAGTCACCGTATTCGATGGATGCCAACCTGCTGCACATCTCCTATGAAGGGGGTGTGCTGGAGGATCCGTGGGCCGAGCCGGAAGAGAGCATGTGGCGCTGGTCCGTGTCGCCGCAGAAGGCGCCGAACAAGCCGACCTATATCGAACTCACCTTCAGGAAAGGTGACGTGGTTGCCATGAATGGCAAGGTCATGAGCCCGGCCACGGTGCTGGCGACCCTCAATAAAATCGGTGGCGCCAACGGCATTGGCCGTGCCGACATCGTCGAGAACCGTTACGTCGGGATGAAGTCACGCGGCGCCTACGAGACGCCGGGCGGCACCATTTTGCTCAAGGCTCATCGCGCCATGGAATCGCTGACGCTCGACCGTGAGGTGGCGCATCTCAAGGACGAGCTCATGCCACGCTATGCCTCGCTGATTTACAACGGCTACTGGTTTGCCCCCGAGCGGCTGATGATGCAGGAAATGATCAATGCCTCACAGGTCACCGTGAACGGTGTGGTGCGCCTCAAGCTCTACAAGGGCAATGTCACCGTGGTTGGCCGCAAGTCGGACAAGGACAGCCTGTTCGACCCGACCATCGCCACCTTCGAGGAAGACCGCGGTGCCTACAATCAGAAGGATGCCGAGGGCTTCATCAAGCTCAATGCCCTTCGGTTGCGGATTGCGGCCAAGCGCCGCCACTGATCTCCCGGTTTTCCCTTCCGGCCGGCTGGCTGGAGAGCGCTCTTCCGTCCAGCCGGTTCCCCGGGCAATAATGTCCTATTGCCCCAGGCCATGAGCCGCAACGCATGCGTAGTTCCGAGCAAGCACTGCGCGAAAGTGAAGAGCGGTTCCGCACTCTCGCCGAGACAACCGACACCGCCATTTTTGTCTGGCGCAAGGGCCTGTTGTACGTCAATCCGGCCGCCTGTTCGATGTCCGGCTATACCGCCGATGAACTGCTTGGCCTGCCGAGCTGGGATGTCATCATCCACCCGGAAGACCGGGCGATGGTCCAGGAACGGGGTATCGCCCGCTTGCGCGGCGAACCGGCGCCAGCCCACTACGAATTCCGGATCCTCACCAAACAGGGCGACGAACGCTGGGTCGATTTCTCAGCCGGACGTGTGCAGTACAACGGCGATGCGGCTGTGGTCGGTACCGCCTTCGACATTACCGAGCGCAAGCGCGCCGAGCGATCGCTGCGAGCCTCAGAGCAGAAACTCAGCTCGATCCTGCAGAACATGCAGGATACCTATTACCGGACCGACCTCCACGGTCAGCTGCAGATGGTGTCGGCCTCGCTCAAGACGCTGATGGGGTATGAACCGGCAGAAGTCCTCGGCAAGAATCTGGCTGATTTTTACATGCATCCGGCAGACCGCAATGGATACCTCAACGCACTGCGCGAAAACGGTGGCCGGGTGCAAAACTATGAGTCGCTGATGCGTTGCAAGGATGGATCCGGTCTGTGGGTCGCGACCAACGGACACTATGTTTATAACGAGTCGGGGCAGGTGATTGGCGTCGAGGGTACGGCTCGCAATATCACCGAACTGAAACAGGCGCGCGAAGCGCTGTTCCAGGAGAAAGAGCGTCTCCAGGTGACCCTGGAATCGATCGGTGATGGCGTGATTACCACCAACATCGAGGGACGTATCGAGTATGTCAATCCGATCGCCGAAGAGTTGACCGGCTGGGTCCAGGACGAAGCCGTGGGTCAGGGACTGAGTGCCGTTTTCCAGGTTCGGGATGAAACAACGCTGCGGCCGATCCCCGACCCGGTCCGGCAGTGCCTGGATGAGGACCGCATCTTTCTGTACCCGGATACGGTACTGTTGCAGCATCGATTCGGGATCCGGGAATATGCCGTCGAATTTACGCTATCGCCGTTGCGTGATCACGCCGGGGTCGTGATTGGTGTGGTGCTGGCAATCCATGATGTCACCACCTTGCACAATATGTCGCGACAGCTAGCGTATCAGGCACGGCACGACCCGCTCACCGGACTGATTAATCGCGGCGAATTCGAGGTACGGTTGGCGCAGGCCCTGGAAAGCGCCCGTGAAGGCACGGTCCAGCACGCACTTTGTTACCTCGACCTCGACCAGTTCAAGATCGTGAATGATACCTGTGGCCATATTGCCGGTGATGAGCTGCTGAAGCAGCTCGCCTCGCGCTTGCAGGCACGGGTACGTGGCACCGACACCCTGGCACGTCTCGGGGGTGACGAGTTTGGCGTGCTGCTGGAGCACTGCCCGATCGAACAGGCACGCAACACTGCTGACGAACTCCGGGAATTGATCAAGCGCTTCCGCTTCTCCTGGCAGGACAAGGTGTTCGAGATCGGCGCCAGCATCGGCGTGGTGCCAATCACGCAGGACAGCGGCAGCATTGTCGATGTGTTGAGTGCAGCCGATTCCGCCTGTTACGTGGCCAAAGACCACGGACGCAATCGAATCCACATCTATCAGCCTGAAGACAGTGCCTTGACTCACCGGCATGGCGAGATGCAGTGGGTCAACCGGGTAAACCAGGCACTTGGCGAAGACCGGTTCCGGCTTTTCTACCAGAAGGTCTTGTCAATTGACGAAGGCGAAAAGGATCGGTATTGCGAGATTCTGGTGCGCATGGTGGACGAGGACGGCAAAACCGTACCGCCGATGGCCTTTATTCCGGCCGCCGAGCGCTATCAGATCATGCCGGCCCTGGACCGCTGGGTGCTGGCGGCTGCCCTGGAGGCACTGCGCGAAGAGGATAGCGTATTAACCGACGTCACCATTTGTGCCATCAACCTGTCCGGTCAGTCCCTGTGCGACGACCATTTTCTGGGTTCGGTCGTTCAGCTGGTGGAGCAATCCGGCATTGATACGTCGCGCATCTGTTTTGAGATTACCGAAACCGCGGCCATTGCCAATCTGATGCGCGCCACTCGGTTCATTAATGTCCTGAAAGGCATGGGCTGTCGGTTTGCGCTGGATGACTTTGGCAGCGGATTGTCGTCGTTCTCGCACCTCAAGCACCTGCCGGTGGATTTCCTCAAGATCGACGGCAGCTTCGTGCGCGACATGGCGCGCGACCCGGTGGATGCCGCCATGGTCGAGGCCATCAACCGGATAGGCCATGTCATGGGCATCCGCACCATTGCCGAGTCTGTCGAGACCGCGGAGATCCTGGAGCGCCTGCGGGCGTTAAAGGTGAACTTCGCCCAGGGTTCCGGCATCACCATACCCCGGCCATTTCCGGAACTGCCTGTTACTGCCTAGTGTTCACGGTGCCAGATTTTAATTCTCCCCCCACTCAGTCCAGACAAGGTTCACCATGGAATTCAAGAATGTAACCGTTCGCCACAAGGCCAATGTCTACCACGAGGGTAAGGTGACCAGTCGCACCGTGATTACCCCGGAAGGCGAGATGAAAACGCTCGGGGTCATGTTACCCGGCACATACCGATTTTCCACCGAGGCCCCGGAGCGGGTCGATGTGACCCAGGGCCACTGCCGGGTGAAACTGGCCGGGGAACAGCAGTGGAGCCCCTACCAGGCGGGGCAGAGCTTTCACGTCCCCGGCAATTCACATTTCGAGATCGAGGTGGATGACCTGCTGGATTACGTGTGTCATTTTGGATAACCGCGCAGGCACGACCGCACCGGGCTAGACGGTGTTGTACATCAAGCGTATGCCATCAACTCCTGGCGCGTAGTATCCGGGCAAATGGCCGGTCTCGCGGAAGCCGTAGTCAGCATAAAGCCGGCGGGCGGTGAGATTTTTGACCTTCACCTCGGCACGGCAAACAGTGATTTGTTCTTCTTGCATCCACGCAAAACCGGCTTCCATCAGCCGCTTGCCCCACCCCTGACCGCGCAGGTCGGGGTGCACAGCCAGCGAGTAGAGCCGCGCCCAGCGGGCGCGACCATTTGAAACCTTGAGCCAGCAGCCCACGGCCCGGCCATCGAGGCTGAGTAGCCAGAAGGCATTGGGGTTGTTCAGCAATGCGCGCAACTGGTGGCGTGTGAAGGCGCCGTCGGCTGTACCGAAGCACGCTGACTCAAGCGCCGCGATGATGTCGAGATCGGCCGGTCCGGCACGCCGCAGGCCGGTGACGCACAGGTCCGTCATTCAGCCGGGGCCCGCCGCAGGATGACCTTGTCGCCAAACATGGCCGGGCGATAGCTCATTTTGACGCGCCGCAGGTTTTCGAAACCGAGATCGTCACCGACATTGATGTACGTGCAGTCGGCAAACACCTTGCTGAACTCGCGGAACAGGTACTGGGCCGCGCCCTGGATGTTGAAATCGGTTTTCTCGATCAGCACGTTGGCGACATCGCGGTTCAGGCGCTCGCCAAAGGTGAAGCCCGCCAGTTGGCCATTGATGAACAGACTCAGACCTTCGAGCTTCAGTTCATCGTACAGACTGATGGCGCGCTGGATGGCCTTGCGTTCCATTTCGAGGTTATGGACGAAGTTCTCGAACGAGCCATCGGGAATGGTTTGCAACCGCTGTTGCATCCAGGTGTTCACCAGTTGCCGGGCGGCGGACTCGTGCTCCTGGCTGAACGGTACCAGCTCATGATTCGGGTAGGCGCGGCGGAACTGGTTGATCTCGTTGCGCTTGGTCTTGTAGGCATTCCCCTTGAGCTCAATCAGGTCCTGGGTGCGGTAAATGTAATCCGGGTTGGTCACCTCGACATGCCACGGATGGCCGTTCACCAGCGGCAATCCGGTCAGCAGGTCGGTGTCCAGCACCTTGAGAAAATCGCGGTAAACGAAATCCAGCCAGCCCTGCTGCGGCGAACCGTTATAGGCATCCATGATCCTGTCGCAGATCCGGAGCGCGCGCTGCTGGCGGGACGGCTCGCCGAGCGGCGGCAGCAACATGCTCAGTCCATTTCCGGTGAGGCTGAACAGGCAGAAACAACCCTCAATGATCTGGTAGAAGCCGCTCGCCTGTCCGAACCAGATGATGTTGTTGGCGAAGCTGTAGTCGGATAGCGCCACATTGACCCGGGCGCAGGCGGCGTCGAAATAGGGTTTGGCGCTCTGATCGAAGGGATAGAGCCGGTACTTGCCGGCCGCCAGATAGCGTTTGACCGGGGATTCGCTGCGGGACGCGGGGGTGGGTGCCCGGAGCGCCTGAGAGTCCATGGCGGGCTGAACGAGGCTTAACATGGGTGGCGACCTCCGACGAAGCTGAAGGTCGCGATGGGTTTCGGAGGTTCACTACTGTCGGTATTACGGGGCACAAAGGCTCCTTGGGTGGGTAGAATCCGTGGACAATAAAAAACCGGGCAGGGAGCCCGGTTTGACGATGGGGACGGCCAGACCGCACGACAGGGTCGTGCCGGCCGGACGAGTCATACTGCCATCAGAAGAATCTGACATATCGGTGCGCGTTATTTAGCTGTTGGCGCGCCGGAATACAAGAGGGGAGAGGGGGGTCTGGTAAAATATTTTTCCATTGTTCTGTCAGGAGAGCGCCATGCGCGTATTGCACACCATGTTGCGAGTCGGCGACCTCGACCGGTCGATCCGCTTCTACACCGAAGTGCTGGGCATGAAGCTGCTGCGTCGGCACGACTACCCTGACGGCCGGTTCACCCTGGCGTTCGTTGGCTACGGGCCGGAGTCCGAGGGGGCAGTGATCGAGCTGACTTATAACTATGGCGTGGATCACTACGAACTTGGCACCGGCTTCGGGCATGTCGCGCTGGCGGTGGAGGATGCTGCCCGGGCCTGCGAGGAGATCCGGAAGCGTGGCGGAAAGGTCGTGCGTGAGGCCGGCCCGATGAAGCACGGCAGCACGATCATTGCCTTCGTCGAAGATCCGGACGGCTACCGGATCGAGCTGATCCAAAAGAAGGGATAGGGCGGTCTGCTGCCCTCCCCAGGAGAAAGCCCTAGCGCCGGATTCTCCGGCTGATCCAGTGATCGAGACTGAGCTTACCGGCCCCGTTCAGCAGCAGCGGCACGAACAGCACCAGGTAGATCAACGGCAACTTGTAGCCGTTGTCGCAGACGTTATAACCATTCCCGGCATGGACCGCCATCCAGGCGACCACCGTGAGGATGATCAGCGATGCACTGAAGAAGCGGGTTCCCAGCCCCACGACCAGGGCCACGGCGCCCAGCAACTCGCTCCAGGTGGCCAGAAACCAGCTGAGGTCAGCCGGGAGGATGCTGAATGGAAATGGAAACTGGCTCTGAATGTCGGCAAACCAGTTTTCACCGCGAAACTTCTCAACCCCGGATTCCCAGAACTCCCAGGCCAGCAGCAGGCGCAGGCCCAGCGGGGCCAGCCAGGCGCCAACGCGCTCCAGCCAGCCAGTCAGGGTGAAGTAGAGATTGATGGTGGCGGTCATGGGTACGCTCCATGTCTTGTTGTTGAGCCATCCGGGATTCGTGTACCGAGGATAATGTCGCGCGTCGCCAGTTCCTGCAGCGCCACGCTCCCGCCCGCCTGAAAGGCCGCTGACGGAATCGCCGGAAATTCGACGTGCAGCCGGTTCAACAGGGCCTGACCGGAGTCGGTGTGGTTCTCTCGCAGCGCTTCGAACAGGCGTGCCACCAGCGGGTTAATCTCCAGAAAGCCGATGCCGTGATCGCGTTGCCGTACCATAATCAGCCGGTTGGGCACGGTGTCGGGATCTTTCGGGCGGAAGTCCGGGCCAATGCGGTGCACCGGATAGCCATAGGTCAGCATGCGGGCGAGCGGATTCAGGACCGGGATACCGGCCAGCAGGTCGCCGTGCGGGTCGGCCCCGGTTTCCGGAATTTCGGTGGGCTCGATATCCAGTGCCAGCTCCATCCATTCGTAATGCGCCAGCTCCAGCAGGTAGGGGAATTCCTGCTTCAGGTCGATGAGCGGTGTGGCGGCGAGCCAGGCACGGAATTCGGCCGGAATCTCGCGGTAGATCGGGGTGTGCGCGCGGTGTGTGGCGAAGAATTGTTCGGTCAGGTGGCGCCAGCGCGGCTCGCCCACCAGTTCTTTCAGCACCGGGAAGCACGCGCTGATCGCCGATTCGACATTGTTGGTTAAGAGTTCGCGGTAGGCCTGCATGCGTCGCGCCGGCACATCCGCCGGGCAGGCGGCGTTCAGTGGATCGCGCAGATGCGCCGTGAAACGGTGCTGGGTGTGCTCGAGGTCAGTACGCATGGGCCAGGGTCCGGGTTTCGGCCAGCCACGGTTGCTGAAACTGGCGGATGGTCTCCATCTCGATCAGTAATTCTGATAACGGCGGGACGTTGAAGTCCCGTTCCAGCAAGGTCGGGTAGACCCCGAACGTGGCATAGGTTTCCTTGAGCAGCTCCCACACCGGGTCGATAACCGGCATGCCGTGGGTATCAATCAGCAAGCCGTCCGGCTCGACAAAATGCCCGGCGACATGCAAGTAGGCAATGCGCCGGGCCGGCATGGTGCGCAGGAAGTCGATAGCGTTGTAGCCGTGATTGACACTGTTCACATAGATGTTGTTGACGTCGAGCAACAGCCAGCAATCCGCTTCGTCCAGGACTGCGCGCACAAACTCCGCTTCACCCATCTGCTGGCCGGGCGCGGCATAGTACGACACGTTCTCGATGGCAATCCGACGGCCCAGGATATCCTGGGCCTGGCGGATGCGCCGGGCCGTGTGCTTCACGGCCTCTTCGGTAAATGGTATGGGCAGCAGATCATAAAGGTGACCGTCGTCCGTGCAGTAACTGAGGTGCTCGCTGTACAGCGGCACCTGGTATTCATTCAGAAGTCCTTTGACCTGTTTCAGGAAGTCCGTGTCGAGCGGGGCTGGTCCACCGAGTGACAGCGACAGGCCATGGCAGATAATCGGGTAGTGCTCGGCAACGGCTTGCAGTTGGGCGCGGTGCCGGCCGCCCATGTTTACCCAGTTTTCCGGGGCAATTTCAACAAAATCGATGGCCGATGTCGGGCGGGTGATCAGGTCGTCCACAAATTCACGGCGCAGACCGAGACCAACGCGGCCAGGAACCGGACTTGTCGACATGGTCTGATGCATCACGAGTCTCCAGGTTTCAGAAAGAACCCCCGGTGCGGCGTGACCGCACCGGGGTTGTGTCACTTACTTCTTGTCGCCGCCGCACTTGGCGTCTTTGGCCTTCTTGTCGCCGCCGCACTTGCCGTCTTTGGCTTTTTTGGCGTCCTTGGCCTTCTTGTCGCTGCCGCACTTGCCTTCACCGCACTTGCCGTCTTTGGCTTTCTCGGCAACCTGATAGCCGTTACCCAGGTCCTTCATGGCGAACGGGTTTTCTGCGGCATGGGCGGCACCAAAAGCGATGGCACTGGCCAGACCGACGGCGGTGGTGATTACAGACTTCTTCATTGCGGAACTCCTTGAGTTGGTTGGTTGTGGTGTTTCGGCATTCCCGTCATCAGCACGAGATTACCGTTCTCTTCGCAGGGCGGCCTGGATTCGATCGCGAGCCGCCGCCGGCAAGCGGACAGTGCCGGCCGACAGGGTTTTCGACGATCGCTGCGCCGCCCGGCGCAGAAACTGGAGCTGATCGCGGAACCGCGTACAGCCGCGACAGTACAAAAGGTGCAGGTGCACGGCCAACCGCTCCCGGCGGGTGAGCGTGGTATCCATCGACTTGGACGTCAGCAGTGAAACTTCCTTGCAAGAAAGCATTAACGATCTCTCGCCTCGTTTCCGAACCAGCCATGTTCCAGGCATTCCCGCAATCGCAGGCGCGCGCGGTGTAGCAGGACCCACACATTGGACGAGGTGACGCCCAGAACCTTACAGAGCTCATCAGTACCGAGGCCATCGAGCTCGGTGAGGGTAAAAGCCTGTGCCTGGCGGGCCGGCAGACCCTGCAGGCAGTCGGTAAAGGCCTGCCAGAACTGGGAATTTTCCAGAGACGTGTCTGGATCCTGCCAGGCAGCCGGTACGGTCAGCCAATGGTCATTGGATTTCTTGAACAGGGCGTCGATCAGGCCGTCGGGATCCTCGGATTCCGGCAACGGTGCTTCGCGGACATGGCGGCGGTAATGGTCGACGATCTTGTTCTTGAGGATGGCAATCAGCCAGGTGAGCTCGCTGGACTGTCCGGCAAACCGTTCATGGGCGCGCAGCGCGGCCAGCAGGGTATCCTGCACCAGATCCTCGGCCACGGCTGAGTCCCGTACACGCACCAGGGCGAAGCGGTACAGCGCATCACCATGCTGATCCAGCCAGGTGTTTGGATCGGTGTGGGGGTGTGATTTTTTGTTCATACGGTCGGTGGTAGGAGCGTGTTGCCATGCTCGCCGAGACCGGGTGGGTTGGCAAGGGTAGCCATCGTCCGGGAGGCGACGATCAAGGGGCATGGGTTCGCGCGAGCGCGTCACGCAGCACATGATTGGTCAGCACGGCCGTCAGAACGACACTCGTGTGGGTCATGAGTGCTTCCTGGTGAGCTTGACCGAGCTGTTGAAAGGCGATCATCAAGGCTGTTTTACCAGCCGCACGTACTTCATCATTAACCATCTGACCGTAGCGGATGTTGCCGTGGGGTCGGTGGCTATGGGAATGGCAATCACGAATTTGCTCATTCTGAATTCCTCGCAATATTCTGGTGAATTCCGGAAATGGGTGTCCATACGGGGTAAACAGTCTTGCATCCCAGGATATTCCGGAGCGAATAGATTGAATCTGCGGGTAGTCGGCCGGTGTCCAGCGTCCTTACACGGAAGGCCTCCGGGAAGGCTTCCGTCATCCGGTAGGACAAGGCGATGAAAGCCCATGTTGGGCCAAACTATTCTGGGCTCAGCCGCAGCTTATGTTTGTGGGTGTGTAGCGCGCTTCAGACAGTCAAGGTAAGCGTTCTCGTCCGGCGGCAGGCCGCTCCGTCCGGCTTGCCAGAGCGATTCGGCCAGGCATTCCATGATGTGGTGCTGGGCCTCGTGATCATCGCCATAGGCCCGGCAGAGCGCCGTAAAGTGTGCACGGATGCCGGGTGGACGGTCGACGGCCAGTTGCTCCTCGATGGCGATATGCATGGCCATGTGCAGGAACGGATTCGATTCACCCAGTTCCGGAGTCCAGTCCCGGTCGGCGCTGGCGTCTGGCTGGTCGAGCAGTGGCTGGTATTCGGGATGGCGCAAGGCGACAGCGACCACCAGCCGCTCGACACCCTCCAGTTGCCGTCCTGCCCGATGTTGTTGCCAGGCATCGAAGAACACCTTGCGCAGCTGGCGCCGGTCCTGCCCGAAGAGCATGTCAGGGTGTTGCGGTAAACAGGCCGAGAGTGGCCGAATACTGGTAAAGGTGGTTGGCGCCGTCCAGCGGGGCAATTTCTCCGTTGCCGTAGAAACCGATCACCGGCAGGTCGGGGAATCGGCTGTGCAGCAAATCCAGATCGCGGTCGCGGTTACCGAAAAAGTGCGGGCCGCGACCCATGCACGGGAACAGCATGCCGAAATCCGGTGACGCGCCAAGGTCCGCGGCGCTTTGATCGAGCGTCGTGCGAAACTCGCGCTCTGCAGTCAGGGCATCGCGCATCGCCCAGAACAGTCGTTCTCCCGGGGCCAGCGGATGCGACAGGGTGATCGATCGATCCTGCAGATTGGCCGACACAATATGGTTCAGGCGATAGCGACCTTCTCGAATGGCCGTGTCCGGATCGCCAAAGGTCACGCCACCGAGGATCAGGTGCAGCGGCAGCGCATCCGGACTTGGAACATTTTGCGGCAAGGATTGCACCAGCACGTTAAGCGCCGGGTAATTGCCCAGTTTGAGCAGGTCCAGACCCTGCACCTCGGCAACCTCGATCGGTGCGGTCAGTGCGCGCATGCCCTGGGAGGCATGTACGACGCCGTGTGTACCCTCAATGACCGTATCCACCCGGCCGCCATCCACGATCCGTGTCATGGACCATACCCGGAACGGCCCGTGCCCGAACAGGTCACCGGACACGGCACCAAGTCGCGGGGTTTCACTATCCAGCCAATCGGCGGTCATCCCGGAAGGGGTGCACAGGCTCAGGACCGGTTCATCGTCATGCCTGGGAGTGCCGAGCTGCATTGTGCCGCCAAACACCATGGCGGCGGCACCCGGTGTGTCGAGCAGCCATTCCTCATCCGTCAGTACCCCGGCACCGGTGCAGCCGGTAACCTGCAGGGTTCCGGCGGCGCGCGCAGCGGCGCGCAGAGCCGATTCCGGATTGGGGGCAAAATGCGGCGTGAGAAACAGCAGGACAGCGTTCGCGCGTGATAATCCGGCGCGCTCCAGTGCACGTTCGACGGCTTGCGCCGCAATTTGCGGCTCGGCGCGCCGTCCGCGGGCCAGGGCAGTCGCGACGGGTTGGTTCATGTGATCACTTTATCCCGGTATTCACACAAGTCAAAGATCACGCAACTGCCACAGCGTGGTTTGCGGGCAATGCAGGTGTAACGACCATGCAAAATCAGCCAGTGGTGGGCGTCGTGCTGATACCGTTCCGGCACAACCTGATTCAGCTTGTCTTCCACGGCGCGTACGGTTTTGCCCGGCGCCAGGCCGGTGCGGTTGGCTACCCGGAAGATGTGGGTATCCACAGCGATGGTCGGATGGCCAAAGGCGGTGTTGAGCACCACGTTGGCTGTCTTGCGACCTACCCCGGGCAGTGCCTCCAGGGCTTCCCGTGTGTGCGGGACCTGGCCGTGATGCTGTGCGACCAGAATGCGGCAGGTCTTCAGGATATTGGCCGATTTGGTGTTGTAGAGGCCGATGGTTTTGGTGTAGCGCTTCAGGCCACGCAACCCGAGATCGAGAATCTGTTGTGGAGTGTTCGCGACATTGAATAGCTTTGCCGTGGCCTTGTTGACGCCCTTGTCGGTGGATTGTGCCGACAGGATTACAGCCACCAACAGTTCAAACGGGCTCGTGTACCGGAGTTCGGTGGTGGGCGCCGGATTCGCCTGCTTGAGGCGCTCAAAGAGCGTGGTTCGCTGGCGGGGCGTCATCGGGCGACGTCAGGCCTTGCGACCGGCACGTCGGGCTCGGACACGTGCCACGGCGGCGCTGATTTCGTGGCGGATGCGCTCGCGTTCGGTGGACGTTTTCACGGCGCGTGCACGAATTGCCTTTTTGCTGGCCAGTCGCGCCAGCCGCGCCGCCGTACGGAGGCGCCAGCGCCCGGTTTCGGTACGCGTGTACTCGGGCCACGGACTGTCCGGATCGGCTTGAACGCGCTCCGGGATCAAGGCGATGCAATCGACCGGACAGGGCGGCAGGCATAACCCGCAGCCGTTGCACTCGGCGGCGATCACGGTGTGCATGCGCTTGCGCGCACCGACGATCGCATCCACCGGACACACGTCCAGGCACTTTCGACAACCGATGCATACCGCCTCATCAATCACGGCGCGCGTGCGTGGTTCATGGACGCCACATGCCGGGTCAAGTGGCTTGCCGGGGCGGCCGAGGAGTGTGCTCAGCATGCGAATGGTTGGATCACCCCCGGGCGGGCAGCGATTCAGGTCGGCTGCGCCGGCCACCATGGCTGCCGCATAGTCGCGGCAGCGCGGATAGCCACAGCGCGTGCATTGGGTCTGCGGCAGGGCGGCATCAAGGTTGGCGATCAGGGATTCCATGGAACGGGTTTGCGGCATTGGGTTGCGAGTATGGCCTTGGGCCGGCCGGCGAGGCAATATTGAAGATCATCCATACGGATCGGGAATATCAATATGAATAAAAACCCGGAAGCAAAGAGTTTTTCCGAACGCGGTGGCTGGTGGGTACTGGCGCAATTCCCTTTGCTGATTATCGCCTATCTGGTGCCACTCTGGTTCGGGCGCCAAGTGTCCCTGGAGCAGCTGGATTTTGTTTCCGGCGCCGGTCTAATCCTGCTGGGAGCCGGGATTCTGCAGTCGGCTGCGGGTGTCGTGGCGCTGGGCCGTGTCCTTACCCCGTTTCCCTGCCCGGTGGATCACGGGGAGCTGCGCACGAGTGGGGCCTATTCACTGGTACGGCATCCGATTTATTCCGGAATATTGTTCATGGCGCTGGGCTGGTCGTTGTATCGATTCAGTATACCCGGAGTGGTAGTTGACGTGCTGTTGTTCGTATTTTTTGACCGCAAGGCGGCACGTGAAGAGCAGTGGCTGATCGAGCGGTTTCCGGCTTACGCGGCTTACCGGCAGCGCGTCCGGAAACTGATCCCCGGAATCTATTGAGGCCGCCATGGAAACCAGCAAGTGTCCCTTCAACGCGCCGCTCATCACCCACCAGTTCGGTTGCAGCAAAGCGCAGGAAGTCGTGCGCCGTGGCGGCGCCGAGATTGAATGCACGGACTCTACAGCCTGCACCCGTTGTCAGGCCCTGTTCGCGCGGCTCAAGTCCGTTGCGCTGCCGGCATTCGGGGTTGAGGACGATCTGCTCAGCATGCCGCACAGCGTGCTGGTCAAGATCCAGCACGGCGGGCTGCTCGGTTTGCAACGTGAGCTGACCGGAACGGCCACGATCGCCGACAAAGTCGATGACATCGACCGACTGGCAACGGACGTGAATGCCCGTTATGGCGACTCCGTTCCAGTCGACACCGTCATTGAGGACATCATCTCATTCAAGTTGCGCGCCCGGCGACGCTAGCCGATTTCTCGCCCGGGAATATTTTCCTGAAACTCGTCGTCTACATCGGTGTAAATCATTGTTCTTCAGGAGGGATGACAGGATGTGTCGTGCGACGCGCAGTTTCGCGCTCCTGGCCATGCTTCTGGGCGCAGCATCGGCGGCGGCTGGACCGGCCGATTTGGCGGTGCTCGATAAGCCGGCGGATGAGGCGGAAATGCGCTCGCACCTACATACTTTGAGCCAGCACCTTCGCGCCACACCCAATGATGCTGTTTTGCTGACCCGCCGCGGCGAAACATGGTTCCGTCTTCGCGAATACGATCGCGCAATCGACGACTTCACGCGTGCCATTGTGCTGGATGCGGCATCGGATGATGCCTATTTCGGCCGCGGTATGGCCTATGGCCGCAATGGCGAAATCGACAAGGGCATTAACGATCTTGGTACCTACATCGATAGAAATCCCGGGAGCACACTCGCCTATACAAAGCGCGGAGTGCGTTATCTGTGGCTGGGAGACGTAGCCCGTGCGAGTGCCGATCTACGTCAGGCGGTCGCGCTCGATCCGCGCAACGCCGAGGCGCATGATGATTTGGGCGTGGCGCATGCCCAGCGTGGAGAATATGACGACGCCGTGCGGCATTTTAGTGCCACGGTCCGCATCGATCCCGCTTACCAGAAGGCCTGGCACAATCTGGCGATGGTCTACTACATCACCGGAAAGGGGCCGCAGGCGCTCGATGCCATCGGACAATCGCTGCAACTGAAGCCCGAGGATCGGAATGCCCTGAGTCTCAAGGGTGAGATTCTTGAGTCCNNGATGACCGTAACATGGTCGCTGATATGGTCGATGTGGAGCACCAGCGCACGTGGAATCGATTTGCCAGCCAAGTATTCGACCTGCATCGCACGCAACTGGCCCGGCACACGGTGCGAACCGAAAAGCGCTTCGGGGAATATGGCGGCGAATCGGGAAAGGGATATCACTACCGCGAAACCAGTTACTTCGATGCCGGCACCGGCCGGATTTTGAGTCGGGTGCGTACGGATCGCCATCGCACGGACGAACTGCAGATTGTCGATGTGTATGTGTACGATGCCGAAGGCCGGCTTCAGCGTGACTATTCCTTCTCGTTCCTGCCATGGGGACGCGCCGCGCCGCTACAGACTCTGATCAATCTGCATGACTACCCCGATGGTTTGCATGCCTATCGGCAGTTTGATGCCTCAGGCAATACTCTTTATGAATATTGCGACGGAACTGTTTCCGGCCGTAGGGTCCGGATTGCCTTGCCGGAAGAAAAAGTTGGTGAGCCCGGTCACGAAGTTGATGACTACCGTCGCTGTTTCGCCGGTTTGCCGACGATCGCCGGTGGACTTCTGGCGCCGCAGTAAAATCAGTTACTTCACGCGCATGCCCGGTTGGGCGCCGGAATCGGGAGAGAGAATGAACAGGTCCTTGCCACCCGGGCCGGCGGCCAGCACCATGCCTTCCGACAGGCCAAATTTCATCTTGCGTGGAGCGAGATTCGCGACCACCACGGTCAGCCGTCCTTCGAGGGTCTTTGGATCGTAGGCCGAGCGGATGCCGGCAAAGACATTGCGTGTCTTGCCCTCACCCAGATCGACCGTCAGCTGCAACAGCTTGTCGGCGCCCTCCACCAGCGAGGCGGAGACAATTTTCGCGATGCGCAGATCGAGCTTGCCGAAATCGTCGATGGCGATTTCCGGTTTGATAGCTTCGATTGTGCCGGTGGTTGTACTTTCTGTAGTGTCGGTCATGGCAAGGCTCGCTTTGGCTTCTTCCAGCAGTGCGGCAACCTGTTTGGGGTCGACGCGGGCTGCCAGGTGATGATAATTGCTGATGGTGTGGTCGAGCAGCAGCAAACCGGCATCGCGCCAGGCCCACGCTGAGCTGTTCAGAAAGCGCTCGGCTTCCGCGGCCAGTGCCGGTAACACCGGTTTGAGATAGATGGCGAGCACCCGGAACAGGTTAAGGTTGGTGGTGCACACCTGGTGCAGCAGATCCTGCTGCTGTTTATCTTTTGCCAGCACCCACGGCTTCATCTCGTCGACATAGGCGTTGGCCTCATCGGCCAGTTGCATGATCTCGCGGATGGCCTCGGCGTACTCACGATGCTCGTAGTGCCCGGCAATGACTTCCGATTTCGACTGCAGTGTATTGACCAGCTCCGGACGATGGCAGGTGGCGGCCAGTTTTCCGCTGAACTGTTTCTCAATAAAGTTTGCCGAACGCGCCGCGATGTTGACAAACTTGCCGACCAGGTTGGAGTTGATGCGTGCGGTGAAGTCATCGAGATTGAGGTCGATGTCCTCCAGCCGGGGACCCAGCTTGGCTGCAAAGTAATAGCGCAGATACTCGGCCGGTAAATGGTTGAGCCAGGTACGGGCATTAATGAAGGTGCCGCGTGACTTGGACATTTTCTGACCATTGACCGTCAAAAACCCGTGCGCATTGATGGCAGTCGGCAACCGGAAGCCGGCGCCAGCCAGCATCGCCGGCCAGAACAGCGCATGGAAATAGAGAATGTCCTTGCCAATGAAATGATAGAGTTCGGTTTTCGAATCCTTTCCCCAGAAGTCATCGAAGGCGAGGTCACTGCGCGCGCATAGTTTTTTGAAGCTCGCCATGTAACCGATAGGCGCGTCGAGCCACACGTAGAAATACTTGCCCGGCGC